>DATKMG010000674.1:0-8560 GCA_035541995.1 Terriglobia bacterium | reverse complement strand
TGGCACCCGGAGAATGGCAGCGGTCTTCCCTGCTACCAGCCCATGCTTGCCCTGGAGAAAAATGCTATGCCTGCCACCTGCAGAAGTCAACTGCCCCGATTCTTCGAGGATTCTCAGCATGTCTGCGCCACCCAGTCGGAGCCGGACTCTACTGACACACCTCCGGCGTGCGGACGATCATCGAACTCCGGAACCGGTAGTGTCGGCCCGCGGCCTCAACCACCGGCTAATAGCTGAAACTCCTTCGGGGTACGGTTACTTGTCTATCCGCGGTAACAGATGTGTTGTTACAATCGACCACCGGATGATGGTCCAAAACACTAAGGACTGTAGGTACTCGCTCCAATTGACTTCGTTGGTTAAGAGGAGTAACTTTTAGACGATAAGGTACCGAGGAGGTGATGTCGATGCTATCTCGGCGAGAGATGTTGAAAGCAGCAGTCCGTTGGGTTCCTTGTTTGGGAGGATGTGCCGTTGCCTCCCGGCTGCCATTCGGTGCTCTCTCCTTGAATGAAGACTCCTCTTCTCTATTCGCTCTGGACAAAACTTCGGACCTCCTGAAGAATGCCCCGGAAGCCCGTTACTGGATCTCAGCCGGCAAGGTGGCAGCCGATTGTCTCAGCTGTCATACCCCCAAAGACAATATTCAGCGAACCCCACGAGTCGACCATCTGAACAACGTGAAATGCCTGCTATGTGCCCAGGGTTGTCTCTTACGCCCGGGGGAGCGTGGCAAGTGCCGGGCCCGACTCAATGTCAATGGTTCGTTGCGCAGCCTGGTCTATGGTCATCCGGTAACCATCCACATCGATCCAATTGAGAAAAAGCCTTTTTATCATTTCCTTCCCGGATCGGCGGCCTATTCTCTGGCAACAGCTGGATGTCCCTTGCGCTGCCGGTTTTGTCAGAACTGGGAGATCTCCCAGGCCCGACCTGAAGATTATGCGGGTGCGTTTGTTCCTCCTTCAGAAATTGTGCAGTCGGCCTCCTCGAAAAGTGCACCTGTGGTAGCCTTTACTTACAATGAACCTACCGTTTTCACAGAGTACCTGACCGACATTGCCAGGATCGCCCGCAAGCAGAAACTGCGTTGCGCTTTGATCAGTTGCGGATTCATGACGGAAGCTCCATTAACTGAAATTTGCGGAACTCTCGATGCTATAAAAATCGACCTGAAAGGATTCGACGAAGGGTTCTATCGTAATGTCAGCGGTGCTGAGCTGAAGCCCGTGCTTCGCAGCATTAAACAGGTTGCCAAGAGTGGAGTTCATTTGGAAATCGTCAATCTGGTCGTCCCGAGCCTCAATGATTCTGAGAAAATGCTTCAGAATCTCGCGGACTGGGTCATGGGGGAATTGGGGCCCGATGTGCCGATTCATTTCACCCGTTTTCATCCTGATTATCAGTTGCTAAATTTGCCACCGACCCCAATCGCCGTCCTGGAGCGGGCCCGAGCCATCGCCATGGACAAAGGCATCCATTTCCCGTTTGTCGGGAACGTCCCTAACCATCCCGGCAACCACACCTATTGCCCGAAATGCGGGAAAGTGGTTGTCAAACGTTCGGGCTTCTTTATCGAAGAGCTGAATCTGAAGAATGGCACTTGCCGATTCTGTGGAACCCGGATTGCCGGTGTCTGGGCCTAGGGAAAACGCAGGAACGGAGGCTCTAAGTGTTGGGAATTGCAGGTCGACGCATGCCCACCTGCAAATGCTAGCTTGACGTGGCATCCAAGTTGCCAGGTAAGTTCGGCCTTTTCATACTCCAGTCAGTGGATCATCAGGGCAGGATTCCCAAAGCAATTCTCCGAGGACATTCCCATGAGCAAGACGTCATTCTGTTGGGTCTTAGTAATCATTCTCTCGCTGGCCTGCAATATTCCATCGCATTCTGACGGGAAAACCGAAGTTGGAGTACGGCCTCCAGCCGTTGCGGGTCAGTTTTACCCGGATAACCCAGTCCGATTGAAGCTGGCCATCCAAAAGTACCTGGAGGATGCTGTCCCGTCCAAAGGGGAGCATCCCCTGGCAATCGTCGTTCCCCATGCCGGCTATATATACTCCGGACAAATTTGTGCCGACGCTTTCCGACAGGTTGCCGATCAGCACCCGGATTTGGTTGTGATTCTGGGAACGAACCACACAACAGCGGGATTTGATCGAATCTCGGTTTATCCAGGTGGCGCGTTCCAGACCCCTTTAGCGACGACTCGGGTAGACGAAACCATCGCCAAGAGTCTGCTGCAGGCAGACAAGGATTGCGTGCCCAACCAGGAAGTACATGCCAAGGAGCATTCTGTCGAGGTTCAACTTCCCTTTGTTCAAGTGCTGTTTCCTTCCGCCCTGATTGTCCCAGTGGTCGTCGGCGAGCCGGACGTTTCCATGTGTGGCCGCTTTGGTCAGGTTCTGGCAAACACCTTAAAAGGGCGGAATGCCCTGATTGTCGCTAGTTCCGACCTTTCACATTACCCGCCTTACGAGGATGCTGTGACGGTGGACCGTCTGACGCTGGGAGCCATTGCCCGGCTGGACCTCAAAGAGTTAAGTCTTCAAATCGAAACCAGCATGCGCGGGAAATACCGAAATCTCGCGACCTGTGCCTGCGGTGAAGCTCCGGTGATGGTAGCCATGGCTGCTGTCAGGGCCATGGGAGCAACCCGAGGGGTCGTCGTCAGCTATGCCAATTCCGGAGACGTGGCAGTAGGCGATCAATCGCGTGTCGTCGGTTATGGTTCTGTTTTATTTACGAGCGGTGATAAACCCGCGGACCTGAAGGGACTGGACCGGCCCAAGCCCACCTCCGCAGAACAACCACTCTTGCCTGCCGATAAGAAAACTCTTCTGGTCTTTGCGCGAGAAACCCTTAACCGCTATTTTCTAACAGAAACCGTTCCAATGGCTCGAAATATGTCCCCGCGTCTCCAAGTACCTCAAGGAGCTTTTGTGACCCTCAAGAAGCACGGGGAACTGCGAGGTTGCATCGGTAATATGGCGGCGATGGCCCCCCTGGGGCAAACTGTGGGATCCATGGCCATGCATGCTGCCTTCAGTGATTCTCGTTTTAATCCCCTTGCGGCTACTGAAATGAAGGATGTTGAAATAGAAATTTCCGTTCTGACCCCGCTGAAGCCTGTTCCGAGCCCGAACGATATCGTAGTGGGCAAAGACGGAGTAGTGATCCAAAAAAGCGGAAAATCCGGTGTCTTCCTTCCACAAGTAGCAACCGAACAGGGTTGGAATCGCAACGAACTCCTGGATAATCTCTGTGTGAAAGCAGGTCTCCCTACAGGAAGTTGGAAGAAAGACGCTAAGCTCTTTGCCTTTCAGGCTGAAGTTTTCAAAGAATCGGAATTCAAATGAGTTCCTTCATACTCCCGCCTTGGTTTTACTGCGCAATATTCAACCGTGCGTAAGCGAAGGTTGACGACGCTCTCTAGAACCTACTAAATTTAGAAAGGCCCAACGTGACCGTCCACAGGAGTCTCATGACCTCCTCTGCCCAACGAATCCATCTTCAACTCGCACTTTTTACGTTGGGATTGATTTCCATCCTCGGCCAAGTGACTCTTTTACGTGAACTCGCTGTTGCCTTCTATGGAGTGGAGCTGATTTATCTGTTGGCCATGGGTGTCTGGCTTCTCTGGACTGGTTCAGGTGCACTCTTGCGAGGCCGAAGCGATCCTTCTCTCATTCAGACTGGTAGATTCTTTCTTATATTTGCTGTCTTGCTGCCTGTCACCATTGCATTCATTCGTTCTCTCCGCTTGTGGCTGGCAGCCGCGCCCGGCGCTTACCTTCCCTTTACAGCGCAGCTGCTGGCGATATTCCTGTCGTTGTTTCCCGTCGGTCTCTTGCTCGGATTGCTTTTTCAGTGGTGTGCACGAGGTTACCTGGCCAGTTGCGGTACCCTGGCTTCCGCTTATGCTATCGAGAGTGCGGGGGGAATGGCTGGAGGGATGCTCTCGACTTTATGCTTGAGGGCAGGAATTCAGAATCTCACCATCGGTCTGTTCTGTTCGTTACTGTCTTTGATTGCTCTATGTGTTTTGACCCGGAAGAGCGGAAATCGCCGGATTAGGCTGGGGATGCCCCTCGCGGCCGCAGTTCTTCTGGCCGCCTTAGGGGTGGCACCCCAACTGGACCGGTTCATGACCTCATGGAACCATCCGAGCCTGCTCGTCACTCGGGACTCTCCATACGGCCGAGTAACCCTGTCTCGACTGGCCGGACAAATTTCCATGTTCGAGAATGACGCTCTCGCCTTTGAAACCGAGAGTACACAGGCCGAGGAATTCGTGTACCTGGGGGCACTTCAGCATCCAGCTCCCCGGGAAGTGTTGATCCTCGGAGGTGGCATTGAAGGATTGGTCAGGAAGGTCCTTCAACAAGCCCCGCATCGAGTGGATTATGTTGAACTCAATCCAATCATCCCCAATTTCATTCTGCCTCTCCTCCCCTCTGCTTTGAAAGAGGATTTCCAGGACCCAAGGGTGACAGTGACTATTGCTGACCCACGAACCTACCTTCAGGGTAGTCAAGCCTACGATTTGATTCTCGTAGGGATGCCCGAGCCGATGTCGGGCCAAACCAATCGGTTTTATACCCGTGAATTCTTCCAACAGTGCGCGGGCAGACTGAAGCCTGGCGGACTGCTGGCCTTCCGGCTGAGGACCTCCGAAAATTTCTGGACACCGCCTGTCCGGCTCCGTATTGCCAGCATCTATCTCGCGTTGAAAGGGGTATTTCGAAG
Organism: Terriglobia bacterium; assembly: GCA_035541995.1. Taxonomy (GTDB): domain Bacteria; phylum Acidobacteriota; class Terriglobia; order Versatilivoradales; family Versatilivoraceae; genus DATKMG01. The sequence goes on along the minus strand of DATKMG010000674.1, from coordinate 3,811 downwards.
TATTATTGTTCTGCCTGGAACGATCAATACTTTGGCAGGCAGTGATACCGAATTGCCCAGCGATCCTGCCGAATTGGGTCGCCGCTTCGTCAGCAGGAACCTCACGGCTGACCTGGTTTCGCCTGCATATATTCGATATCTTTATACAAACGATCGATTCACCGAGATTCAACGCACTCTGGCTTCAACAGTTGTCCCTACCAATACGGATTCGCACCCAATCTGCTATCAATATACTTTGTTGATCTGGTTGTCGAAATTCTTCCCTCACCTGGCGGTCTTGGATGTCTCCTCGTTTGCAGCACTCTTCGAAACCGGAAAGGCCCTCTGGCATCCGGCTTGGCTGGCGGTTCCCCTGCTCTTCTGGATTGTCCGTCGGTGGGCCCTTTGCCGTTCGTCCCTCCTGACAGGAGTTGCCGGTTTTGTTGGAATGGTCTTGGAGACGGTGTTACTCCTGCGCTTTCAGGCCCGGAATGGCGCCTTATTTGAAGATCTTGGCTTCTTGCTCACCGCATTCATGGCAGGTCTCGCTGCCGGGGCAGCTATCATGAGCCGACTTTCCAGGTCACATCTCGATTCGGTCCGGTTCAAGCGATTAGCTGGGGCAATCGTCATCGGGGCCTTTATCCTTCAGAGCCTCTGGCTTGGGAAGGAGAGCCCCGCGGAAACTGGCGGTTTATTCGGTTCGGCTGCCATGTTATTCCTGACCGGATTCCTTGTTTCGGGCATATTTTCGGTCGCCAGTTTTCAAAGTCCATCTGATGGATCACTGGCGACCGGGCGGCTCATCGGACCCCTTTATGCGGCAGATCTGGCGGGCGGGAGTCTTGGATCTCTGCTGAGCAGTTTGCTACTAGTTCCTTTTGCAGGACTAGCCGAAACAGCCAGTTTGATGGCACCCCTCCTGTTTTCAGCCCTTGTACTTTTATAAGAGTGTCAGTAATGGTAGCCACGACAAACCGCTCTAGGTTTGTCCTGGGATCCTAACCATGCCTGAATCAAAACGAGAGAGTCTGCGTTCCCACGTATAGTGATTGTCGGCTTTATAGCAAATTCTATGTTGAGTGGGAAGAATATCATAAATTTCCAGGTCCAGTGCCCGGGAGAAAGTGGAAACAATCTGAATTCTGGCCCATTACGTGTTGAGCAAATACCGGGCTAATGGCGTTTGACACAAGGATTGAGTTTGCAGTAACTTTTCACTCAGTCATAAGGAAGGAAAAGGGTTGTGGCCCGCGGCATAGGTCATTTCACCCAACTCAGAGGGCGGTAGGCCATCCCACTCTCTAGCGGCACAGGTTCCATTCATACAAGGAGGCAAGGGGCATTAAACATGGACATTTCAGTTCTTGGTCCACCGGGGTGCGGAAAAGGCACGCAAGCTAAGTTGCTGGCAGCACACTTTGGCTTGCAGCATTTATCTCTCGGGGAAACGCTTCGCATGGAAATCGATAAAGGAACCCCCCTAGGACAAAGGACATTGGCATATGTAAAGGGGGGAGTCCTAGTTCCTGACGTATTGGTCATCGAGATATTTGAGTCATTTGTGGCTTCTAACCCATCGAAGAGCGGATTCGTATTTGACGGTTACCCAAGAACACTAGAGCAGGCTATTGCCTTGGATCGAATCATTGATTTGACAGCCGTCATAAATTTCGAAGTCTCGGAAGAGGAGATTCTGGATAGAGTCGCAGGTCGCGTCATAGACGAACAGGGACGTTCCTACCATCTTACCAAGAATCCTCCACCGCCAGGGGTCTACTATAAGAGGAGACCCGACGACCAGCCTGAAATCGTTCGAAAGCGTTTTCGGGAATATTTAAGGGACATCTACCCCATTACAGACCGCTACCGGGAGCGAGGGATCCTGATCAGCGTGGACGCCACGGGTAGCATTGGCGCGGTGCTTGACCAACTACTGGACAAGCTGGTAGCGTTTGATTACAAGGCTGTCACCGGTTCCTCAACTTAATCCACTGTATCTGAGTTTTCTCGACTATAGCAAGCCCGCCGACCTCATGCGGGTTTTTTTTTTGCAGATCTATTCATCTCGGGACTACCGGCAAATTGAGAACCGAGGCATGAGCCGAATCGTGGAAAATCCTCTGAGTCGCTGTGATCAGGCGCGTACCTCCTTCAATCTTTTCGCCAGTGTTCAGATTGCGATTGAAGCGAGGAAAGTTACTACTTGAAACGTATAGGCGAACCCGGTGACCCTTTTTGAAAACGTTGCTAGTTGCCCACAGATCAATTGTGTAATGGTAAATCTCTCCAGGAACAAGTAATTCCGCTTGAGATGTTGAGACCCGATATCGCCCCCTTGCGATTCCATCTGTCAAATAACGAGCATAGCCTCCCGGATCCACGTCGACCAGCATAGCTGTAAAATCCGTATCCTTGGCCGTACTGCCAGCATAGAGATCCAGGGTGATAAATCCGGTCACCTCCACGTCTTGGCTCAAAGGAGCCGTGGAGAAAACAAGAACATCAGGCCTGGCCTCATTGGGCCGTTGGTCTGCCGGCCCTGGAGAAAGTTCATTGCCGCAGCAAAGTCGACCTCCAATGGTAGGAACTGGATTTGCCGGGTCATACTTGAACTGGTCCGGTTTTTCGGCACCTGGGGCGTCAGTCGACAACCTGCCGTCTCCTGATGCACCATTTGCTCCCTGACTGGCATGCAGGTAGTATGCTGTCATGCGGCTGCGTTCGAGTGGAAACTCTCTTTCATCACGCCACACGTTTTCCCCCATCACAAAAATGCGGACGGGTGGTCCGGCCGCGAATTCATTTTGGATGTTCTTCAGGGCATAGTCCGACCAACGAAGAGTCGTCTGCCTCATATCTAAGACTGCCTCTTTGCCAAAGACAACCTCTCCGATCTTTCCCTCTGGCGAGGTGGTGGCATGAGCCCAGGGTCCCATAAGGAGCCTCTGGCCCTCACGAGCTTCCGGCGTGGCGGCAGACCGATGAATCCCGATGTAGTTGGCAATAGTTCCCTTCTCAAAAATGTCGTGCCAACCGCCAGCATGTAAAGCTTTAATGGAAATTTCGCTGTAATGATCCGAGATCTTCCATGGCTTCCAATACGCATCATCGGTCTCGTGCTCAACCCAATCTTTGAAGTAAGAGGCCAATTCGCTCACCGCGGGTAGGTTGAGATGGACATAGTTCTCAACAGGAAGCTGGTTCACCCCTTGCCTGGCCCGAATTCCAGCCGCAGCTTTGCGTCGCAGTGTATCGACCGACAAACCGGAAGACCAGGAACTGGCAAACCACTGCATGAGCGCGCCACTCTGGTAGGTCCAACCGTCGTAATACTCCGAAGCTGTTACGTATGGGAAAATGGTGACCAGATGGGGAGGCTTGGAGATTGCCGCCAGCATTTGTGTCGCCCCGACGTAAGAGCCGCCGAACATTCCTACCCGGCCATTGGAGTAATCAAGCTCGGCGGCCCATTCCACCGTGTCATAGCCATCCTGGCTTTCGTTTCGGAAGGGGTAGAATTCCCCATCCGAATCAAAGCGTCCACGCGTGTCTTGAATAACGACCACGTAGCCATTTGAAGCCAGAGAATGAGCCATGGCAGACTCACCTGCCCGGTTATAGGGAGTTCTTTCAAGGAGTACGGGGAATCGGCCGTCGGCAATAGGCCGATAGATATCTGCAACAAGCTGAATTCCATCCCTCAGCTTTACGTGCACGCCTGGCTCGACTTGGACCGCATATTCGTCACCGAACAAAGTCGAGCAGGAAATTCCGATGATCCACCACCCCGCCAAAGCATAAAAGAAAAGTCGAGCGATACCTTGCG
>DATKMG010000673.1:0-9692 GCA_035541995.1 Terriglobia bacterium | reverse complement strand
CTACATTCCCGCACTCCGGGCCACAAGAGTCGATCCCATGGTGGCACTGCGGTACGAATGAGGAAATTGCCGATTGGCGATTACCGATTTCCGAATTGGCCTGGGGGAAGTAGTTCGGTGACCAGGTAAATCGGCAATCGGGAATCGACAATCGGCAATGGAAAGTGATGAGGCTTTATGCAAAGTGCGCGGAGTCTTCTTGACGGTCTGGACTAGGAATTAGACAGGCCCCTAAATTTCTCCCAACTTGAATCAAGGATCCGGAGGCGATATGGTTCGAATAGAGCACTGGCGTGAGATTTTAGCAGAGCCTCTCAGCAGTCAGCTTGTGGAAGAGAGGCAGAGGGATGGGTGGAAACTCGTGGGTGTGGAATGGGAACGCCCAGTAGAGGATGCGGTATCGGGAGAGACAAGGCAAACGGAAGAAGTTCCCTATGGCTTGCGCGTCTCGAGCGATTGCCATCATCTGGAGGAAAACCCTGCCGAGCGAGAGGTCTTGGAGATCATGCTGGGACTGATTGCTGCAGACCGCCCGCTTTCTAAAGTGGCAGAAGCTCTCAATGGCGGAGGGTACCGGACTCGCAGCGGAGCATCATGGACGCAATCGACGGTTTTTGATCTGCTTCCCCGCCTAATAGAAGCGGCCCCAAGGCTTCGGCGCATTTCGACCCCCGCCAAGTAACAATGAGTTGTTTAAGAATTCATGGGTGACTGTTGTCAGGGGAATCGTCGAGCCTCAGCTCAGCAACAGTGCCGACGTGGGCGTCGGCGCTCCCAGGCAACCCAATGGAGCTCGGGTTGGCCGCCCCCGCGGGCGGCCGCACTGGACGGCATTCGCACGAATTTTGTGCATTCTCTTCCAACCCCATTTCGAGGCTAACACGGAGAATGGCTCGATGACCAGCCAGGCCTGCCGTCACTTCGGTTTTGATATTCAAACCGTAAGGTAGGTATGAATATTCCTTGCCAGCTGGTTTGCCGTTCACCAGAACGCGGCGAATGGCACAGGAGTGTACGGTGGACCCCATCCCGGGAAAGAGCCTCGGGATGGGGGCTGGATGCAGGTTGCGAAGGAAGACCAGCTCTACCTGTTAAGCAGTACCTGCTTCCGGGGGGACCTGGGTCTTATTCTTATGCTCTCGATAGGCTTTGAAAAGTAGGTAAGCTCCCATAAGAATCAGGGCGATAGGCCACCACTGCTCCAGCCATTCCAGCGACATCCCGAAGCGTGTATGGGCAAAAAACAACAGCCCGACGACAATCAGCGCAGCTCCTCCGGCAATGGACCCGCCACTCTCATAAATCGTAAGCCCTCCTGGCATTTCCAGAGGGCCGAGACCAGTAAGGGCCTGATTGTAAAGCGAGGCCCGCCTGCCGGCATCCACCAGGTTGTAGAGCCAGAAAAAGGCCAGAAAAACCCCCAACAGAGGTAGCAGGTATCCAGGAAGCTGGCCGGACGCCAATGCAGCAATGATGGAAGCCACCACGAGGACATTGACAAAACCCTGTTGGTAGTAACCCAGGTAAACCTGGCCCAAACCCGGCATCAATGATAGCACCATGGCAAGGGCAGGCGACTTGGCACGTGGATCTTCCTGATAGAAAATGCGGTTCCTTCCCGTTCGTTCCAGCTTAGAATACTCTGGTTCAGGCGGCGTGCCCGGTTCGCCTCTTGGGTACGCTGGTGCAGCCGCCTGAGTTTCCCTTTCCGAATATCGCACTTCATTAGCTGGACTCATATATCCTCCTTCGATGAATTATTAACCCGTCCACCTCAGTAAACGCAGCGTCCGAAAAAAGGTTCGGTGTCGGAATAAGATTGGGAAGGTCTCTTACGAAATGTCCATTGGGAGGGCCGAACTTCGTGAGGCCGGCAAGCAGGCAAGACAAAAACCGGCCTCGCAGAGCTCGGCCCTCCAGCATTTTCATCCGTCGTGGTGACCTGAGAAGGTCATGAGGCACTTCTATGATTTGCTGGTTGAATTCGATAGAGATAAATTGTGTTGGTAGGATTTGAGTTTCCACAGGTACAGCACCGCTTTGTTTCGCAACCATCCTGCCCCGTCCGAACCGGCAGTGAAACCAACAATCCACGCTTGCCTGGTCACATGCCTGACTTCCTCCAGAGAACTGGTTGCTCCTCGCCTAACAGTCGAGATACGAATGTCCAGCGAACTGGTCAGTCTGGAGGCCAAGGGGTCTTGAAGCTCACCCAGTGTGGGTACGTTCCATTGGATGGACTCTAAGAAAGCCACTGGTCGATGAGAAAGAACTCCTACTGCCGATAACCCATTTGTCGCCTTAAAACCAGGAATTACCCCGAGAAGGCCAAAAATCACCAGTGTTCCCAAGTAAGCAGCTTCCCAGGCGAACCGAGGTCGCTGGAAAAGGCTCTCCCACCACTTGACGGCCCTAATCTTCCAACTTCGATTAGCGACTGTTTCTTTCAGGATTGAAAGACAAAAGCCGGGGTCCGGAGTGACCTCAGCCATGGTCGGAAGCTCGGCCTTGAGTTCCATTAAGGTGACGGCAAGAGCCTGGCAGGCACGACAATACTTCAAATGAGAACTTAGTAATTCACCCTCCTCCTGTCCCAATTCCTGGTCTGCCCAAGCGCATACCAGGGTACGAGCCTTTTTGCATGCGGCCCCCGATGTTTTCTCCAACACTGCCTGCGTGAAGTCGGGCGTTGCATCGGCTAGCCACGGATTCTGCCTGCACTCCGCAATCTCGATCAGTTGCCGGCACGCGCTGCACCGAGCCAAATGATGGTTGACCGCCGACACAGTATCGGGGGGAAGTGCTCGAACTAGAATCTCTTCGAGGTGGTCTTCAATAAACCGACAGTCTATCTCGATGGGCCCCATACATTTCTCCCTACGCCACTTGTTGGCCGGAAAGAATCAGCACCTTCTCAGCTAGTTCGATCCGGGCACGATTGGCGCGCGACTTCACCGTTCCCAAAGGCACCTTAAGAAGCGATGAAATTTCTTCAAGAGTCAGCCCCTGAATTTCCTTAAGAAGGACGATTTCTCGATTTATGTCGGTCAATTCCTGCAAGGCGCGGAAGATCAGGCGCTTTCGGGAATTGGCCATCCACTCGGCCTCCGGGTCGCGGCCGGGATCTGCCAGGTCTCCCATTTCATCAACTGGAACATCGCTGGCAGTCGGTCTGGCTGCTTTACGACGCTGTTGGTCTATCGAGAGGTTTCGGGCTATGCGAATCACCCAGGGCATAAACATCTCAGCCCCTTTACAGAGGTGAATGTTTCGATAGACCCGGATGAAAACTTCCTGGGCTAAGTCCCGAGCCTCCTCCCGGTTCCCGGTATAGTGGTATGCTAGTCCCAGGATTCGACCTTGATACTGGCGTACCAGCGCCTCCCACGCCAATTCATCTCCTTCTCGGCAACGGTCCAGGAGCTTAGATAAGTCCATGCTCTCTTATTATGACCTACAATCGACCTCTAAAGCCGGCTACTAGCTGAAACTGGTGAGACGTCTCCCCATCGGCTCTACCCAGAAGAACGCACAGGCCTCCAAAAAGGTTCGGTGGATTTCTGAGTATAGAAGACGTGAAGCCACCTCCCGATATCGTGTTACTTCCCCTCCTAACAAAGGGCCTCCGCTTTTGGGAACCCGCCGTCCCAAAAGCGAACACTCAAGCTTCTCCCTTCCTACACCAATCTTGATATGTACTTGACAAATAGCTGGTTAGACCAAAGTTCCCGGTGGCAAGGCGCTTGCTCATTCTATGCTCACAAGCCATTTTGAAAGGCGGGGCAGACACTACTAATCAAGAAAGGCTTGTACTGGTTCCATTGGAGAAAGCGACACAACGTGAAAGAGACCAGCAACCGAGGGGTTTAGATATATGGTGGAGCAAGGGGCATCCAAGTCGGCGGGACCCAGAGCACTGATTGCCGACGATCAGGCAGATGTGCTTACGGCTTTGCAGCTCTTGTTAAAAGGTGAGGGATACCAGACCGAGGCCGTGACTTCTCCGGCAGGTGTGCTGGAAGCGGTAACGAATCGGGGATTTGACCTTCTGCTGATGGACCTCAACTACGCCCGCGACACTACTTCAGGTCAAGAAGGGTTAGATTTGCTGGCTGAGATTCAAGAGATTGATGATACGCTTCCGATTGTTGTCATGACCGGTTGGGGGAGCATCGAATTGGCTGTCGAAGCCATGCGACGTGGTGTTCGGGACTTTGTGCAAAAACCGTGGGACAATTCCAAGCTCATCTCGATTCTGCAAAAGCAAATTCAGCATGGGATGACGCTTCGCAAAAAGCGGCGTCTCGAGTCAGAAAACAGGTTATTTGCCGAAAGCCTGCAGGAAATTAAGGACCTGCAAGGTCTGCAGAACCAGTCACTGGAGCATTTCCGGAATTCCCTCCAGTGTCGGTCCGTGATCTTCTTCAGCAAAGCAGCCGCCGATCGGACTTTTTCGGCAACAGCCCAAATCGGGATTCCGGATGGTTCATTGACCCGCCACAAGATCAAAGCAGAGAGTTCCCTGATCGAGCGACTGGGCCGGTCAGAATCCCCGATCGACATTCGGCGATTATCATTGACTCGAGATGAAGAGGCGTTCATAAATCTGGCCGAAGCGATATTCGCAGCTCCTGTTCACCACCAGGAAGAATTGATTGCATTCCTGAGCGTCGGGCCCAAGAATGCTGGAGACGATTATGATCCAAATGAGTTGAATTTCATGACGGATGCGGGTGCTCGTATTGCTGTCGGTATCGATAATCTCCGTCTGCGAGGGCAAGATAGGGAGATGGAAGAGGCCCGCCAGATCCAACAGAACCTCATGCCCAAGGAGATTCCGCAGATTAAGGGTTACGAAATCGCGGATGCTTGGCGCCCCGCCTCGGTGGTAAGCGGGGACTACTTTGACGTTTTGAAATTCGAAGAGTCGCGAATAGCCTTGTGCATTGCTGATGTGGCAGGAAAAGGCCTGCCTGCTGCACTCCTAATGTCGAATGTCCAAGCCTCCGTCAAAGCCTATGCGGCAAGCCATGTTATGCCCGACGAACTCTGCCTGAAGCTCAACCAAGTTGTGTGTTCCAACACGGCCGACGACAAATTCATAACTTTTTTCTATGGGTTGCTCGACGCCCGGGCGAGAGTCTTACGTTACTCAAATGCTGGGCATAATCCTCCCATCCTTGTCCGCCTTGATGGGAGTGCTGTACGTCTAGCCGAAGGCGGTCCAGTCCTAGGGGTCTTTTCCGATTGGACTTCTCAGTCGTCGAAAGTTTCATTGGAGTCCGGGGATCGGATTCTGTTGTTTACGGACGGCGTAACCGAGGTCCAGAACCCATCCGGCGAAGAATTTGGAGAAAGACGATTGACCGATCTATTGACCCGGAACCGCAGTCTCGGTGCTGCCCAACTGCAGGAGAGAATCATGGACGCAGTAAGTGAATTCAGCAACGGCAACTTCCTGGACGATGCAACTATCATTGTGATGGCAGTTGAATAGGAGTCAGGCGATAGTGATTAGTGGTTAGTGGCCAGTGACTAGCGGGCATCAATCCGCCTCGGAGGCGGTGCCTTTGTTTCCTAGAAAACTGGCGAGGGGAACGCGAGATAGGAGAAGTGGAACCGTGACTGATCAACGACCGGTGAAGGATTGTAAAGATTTACAGGTTTGGCAGAAGGGAATGCTTCTGGCTCAGAGAACCTATCAGTTGACTCAGAGATTTCCTAGCGAAGAGAAATTTGGATTAATCTCCCAAATGCGCCGTGCGGCTATTTCAGTACCCTGCAATATCGCGGAAGGACAGGCAAGACATGCGACAGGCGAGTTCAATCAATTTCTTTCTCATGCTGAAGGGTCAATTGCTGAATTAGATACACAGACATTACTAAGCATACAACTGAAGTTTTGCAGGGAAAAGGAGGCGGAGGATATTCTTGCGCTGATTGTTGAGATCAGAAAGATGGTTCATTCGCTTAGGAGAAGGTTGCTAGAGCAAAACTAACCACTGGTCACTATCCACTAATCACTTCTTACTACGGGGGTCCAAGAAAGGAAAAAGTCAAAACTTATGATCCGACTTAACAATTTGGAGAGATTCTACGAACAGGGAGTGCAGAAGTTCTATGTGCTGCGTCGCATCACCATGGAAGTGAAGGCGGGAGAGTTCGTCTCAATCATGGGGCCCTCGGGTGCAGGGAAGTCCACCCTATTGCACATTCTAGGTATGTACGACGGGGCCTACCAGGGAGAGTACTACTTCCTGGACCAACCCGTGCACAAGTTGGGCAAGAAGGAAACGGCAAACCTGCGCAACAAGAACATAGGATTTGTCTTCCAGAGTTATCACCTGCTGGATGACCTGACGGTGTACGAAAATCTGGACATTCCTCTCTCTTATCGAAACGTCAACAAGAAGGAAAGAGAGAGTACGGTCTGTGACACACTAGATCGCTTCCAGATTGTAGCAAAAAAGGACCTTTACCCGAACCAGCTTTCCGGAGGGCAACAACAACTGGTGGCTGTGGCGCGCGCCGTAATCGCTAAACCTAAAGTCATCCTGGCAGACGAGCCCACTGGCAACTTGCACTCCAGCCAGGGGGAAGAGATCATGGAACTCTTTCGAAAGCTCAACCAACAGGGGACCACTATTATCCAGGTGACTCACTCGGAAAAGAATGCCTCTTACGGGAACCGGATTATCAAACTGGCGGATGGGTGGATTGCCAAGGACTGAGACGGGCCAGGATTCTTCCAATCAGGACGACCCAATGGACGGGTAACTCTGCAGAGTTACAATACGAGTGTCGAAGCAAGAACACCTGATGCAAACTCGCACGATTCGCTAATCTTCGAGCTCGAATTCGAATGAAGGATGCACCGATGACCATGAAAACCGCAGATTCCTGCGCACCGCGCGTGTTGATTGCCGATGATCAGCAAGATGTGCTTGAAGCGTTGCGCTTCCTCTTGAAAGGTGAGGGGTACCAGATTGAGGCTGTTACCTCGCCCACAGGTATTCTTCAGTCGCTGGAATCCAAAGATTTCGATGTGTTGTTGATGGATCTAAATTACGCTCGAGATACCACTTCGGGTCAAGAGGGCTTGGATCTTTTGACACGCATTCAGTCGCTGGACAGCACCCTTCCAATCGTGGTCATGACGGCCTGGGGCAGCGTCGAGGTAGCTGTGGAAGCTATGCGCCGGGGTGCGCGCGACTTCATCCAGAAACCTTGGGAAAACGCCCGCCTCCAAAGCATCGTCCGTACTCAGATTGAACTGGGGCAGGCCCTCCGCCGGGGTCAGCGCCTGGAGGCCCAGAACCAGTTGCTTCAACAGCAGCGCCCCCTGTTTATTGCCGAGTCCCCGGCTATGCGTCCCGTGCGGCAGATTATCGATCGGGTGGGCCCTTCTGATGCCAATGTGCTCATCATGGGGGAAAATGGGACTGGCAAAGAAGTTGTGGCTCAATCGTTGCACGCCGTGTCGGTCCGGTCCGGAAAGCCGATGGTGGCGGTCAATGCCGGCGGTCTTTCGGAAGGGATCTTCGAAAGCGAACTCTTTGGGCATGTCAAGGGGGCCTTCACCGACGCCAAGACTGACCGGGTAGGACGTTTTGAAATGGCTGATGGTGGAACGCTTTTCCTGGATGAAATTGCCAATGTCCCCATGGCGCAACAGGCCAAGCTACTGAGGGTCATTGAGACTGGAAACTTTGAACGAGTAGGCTCTTCAAAAACCCGCCATATTAATGTTCGTATCATCTCAGCCACCAACACCGAACTCGCTGAAGAGGTGGCGGGTGGCCGCTTTCGGCAGGACTTGCTGTTCCGGCTGAATACCATTGAGATTCGTCTCCCTCCTCTGCGAGAACGGCGGGAAGATATTCTACTTTTGGCCCAGCATTTTCTCGGACGGCATTCGCAGCATTACCGAAAGAGCCTGACAGGTTTGGACGAAGCGGCCTTGCAGGTTCTGCTGTCTCACCCCTGGCCGGGGAACGTGCGGGAACTGGATCACTGCGTCGAACGGGCGGTGCTGATGGCCCAGGGGCCAATGGTCAGGGCCTCTGACCTGGGACTCCGCCCGGCGAAGGATACTTCCTATCGGATCGAGGATATGAGCTTGGAAGACGTAGAAGCCTTTCTTGTCAAGAAGGCCCTCTCCCGTTGCGAAGGGAATGTGAGCCGTGCCGCGGAAGTGCTGGGTTTGAGCCGTAGTGCTCTCTATCGGCGGTTGGAAAAATACAAGCTGTGACAATGGATGCGTCCATCGGGAAAGACAAGACTGAGCGGAGTTCTGGCGTGGTGGAGGTTGAGCAGCCTGTCTCCGAGGCATCAACTCCCGCGACCAGAACCCGAAAAGCACAATCCAAGGCTCAAAAGCCAGCCCCGAATTATGAACGCCGAATACTTCTCCTGAGTATTCTGACCGGATTGCCGGGGGGACTAGTCACTCTGTTGTTACTCTGGTTTGGTGACTATACCCCCAAGGTACAGTGGACGCTTTCAGTCTTCGTCTTCAGTTTCTGGCTTGGCAGTGCCTTTGTCTTGCGGGAACGAGTCGTGCTCCCCCTGCAAACTCTCTCCAACCTTTTGGCGGCGCTCCGCGAGGGGGATTTTTCCCTGCGGGGACGGGCAGTTCCTTCGAAAGATGCGCTGGGTGATGTCCTGGTTGAAGTCAATGCGCTCGCCGACTTACTGCAGGAACAGCGACTGGGGGCTCTGGAAGCCACGGCATTATTACGAAATGTCATGGCTGAAATTGACGTGGCCATCTTCACCTTCGACACCGATCAGCGACTCCGGCTTGTCAATCGGGCTGGAGAGCGTTTGCTAGCTCAACCAGTCGAACGGTTGCTCGGCAGAAAAGCTGAGGAATTGGGTCTGGCAGGTTGTCTGAACGAGGAAGTGACGGGAACGATCTCCATGAATTTCCCGGGGGCGTCCGGTCGCTGGGGAGTGAGGCGGAGTTCTTTCCGGGAGGAAGGTCGTCCCCATCGGCTGCTGGTGCTGTCGGATCTGAGCCGGCCTCTCCGCGAAGAGGAGCGGCAAGCCTGGCAGCGCCTGATCCGGGTCCTTGGCCACGAATTGAACAATTCCCTGACCCCCATCAAGTCAATGGCCGGAAGCATGGAAAGCCTGCTCCGTCGTGACCCTCCTCCGCCAGACTGGAAAGAAGACATGCAACGTGGCCTGTCGGTCATTGCTTCCCGATCGGAAGCCTTGAGCCGGTTCATGGTGGGCTATGCCCGGCTGGCCAAACTGCCATCGCCACGCCTCGAACCGTTGGAGGTGGGCGCCTGGATTCGTCGGGTAGTCGGTTTGGAAACCCGGCTCAGCATCAGTCTGGAGGCTGGACCTCCGCTAACCATCCAGGCCGATGGGGACCAATTGGATCAGCTCTTGATCAACCTTTTGCGCAATGCTGTGGATGCCTCGCTCGAAACCGGCGGAGAGGTTACTGTGGGTTGGGGAAAAAGCCCCTTTCATGTGGACGTGTGGGTTCGGGATGAAGGTCCCGGCTTGGCCAATACCACAAATCTGTTCGTTCCCTTCTTTACTACTAAGCCCGCGGGATCGGGTATCGGCTTGGTACTGAGCCGACAGATTGCCGAGGGGCACGGGGGCAGTTTGAGCCTCGAGAACCGGAAAGATCGGCGTGGGTGTGAAGCCCGGCTGCGGTTGCCGACGTGACA
>DATKMG010000672.1:0-8505 GCA_035541995.1 Terriglobia bacterium | reverse complement strand
ATGCTCGGCATTTTCTCCCTGCGACTCAAGCGGGTTTGCATATACAGGTTTTCTTTAACCAACTCTCGACGTTCCGAGGCCTTGCGAATCAAAACATCCAGCTCCTCGATCTTGCAGGGCTTAGTCAAGTAGTCATAGGCTCCCGACTTCATTGCATCGATTGCAGTTTGAAGAGTCGCGTTGCCGGTCAGCATGATGACTTCAGGAGAGGGCTCAGCCTGCTTCAACACCTTGAGAGCCTCAATGCCATTGAGGTTAGGCATCATGATGTCCATTACCACCACATCGTAGTCAACCTTGTCACAAAATTCCACGGCACTTCGGCCATCGTGCGCAACGGACACATCGTATCCCCGGCGGACAAGTTCCTTCTGCAATATCAGACTGAAATTCTTCTCATCTTCTGCAATCAAAACCTTAGGGTTCTTGCTCTCGTTCATGTCCTCTAACCTTTCACTGGGACGGTCGGGAAATAGATCTGGAACAGACTGCCCTTGCCGACCTCTGATGTCACCTTGATAAAACCCTCGTGGCTGCGGATAATTCCGTAACAAATAGACAACCCCAGTCCAGTCCCTTTACCCACCGGCTTGGTTGTAAAGAAAGGGTCAAAGATCTTGTTCAGGTTTTGTTGAGGAATTCCGACCCCAGTGTCCTGAAACTCAACGCAGACCATCGTCTGACCATTTCGAATCTCAGTGCCCGTGCGTATTGTCAGAATTCCAGACTCATTCATAGCATCCACAGCATTGATGGCCATGGCTAGGAAGACCTGTCTCAATTCGCTGTCATTCCCCACGATGGGCGGGCAGGCGGAATCCAAGTCCTTGATGACTGTGATATTGCGGAATGCCTTGTGATGACTCAGTAGTTGAAGAGTGTGTTCCAGCGTTTCATTGAGACTAATTTCCTCTTGGAGGAGCTCTTTGGCGCGGCTAAAGTTGAGGAGGTTGTCAATGATACCCTTGCATCGGCGTATCTCGTCGTCGATGATCTTCAGATACTCAGGGAAATCTTCAAAAGCCTGTGTGTGCAACAGGTTGGGGTCATTGGACCGGGAGATCAGCCCTTCTACGCACCCCGAGATGGCCGCCAGGGGGTTGTTGATTTCATGGGCGATCCCCGCGGCGAGTTTCCCTATCGAGGCCAATTTCTCAGTCGTGAGGAGTGACTCTTCCAACCGCTTCCGGTCGGAGATGTCCTCCCCCAGGGTAATTACATGGGTGATGGCACGGCCATCAACCGACATTGGGATCTTTCGAAGGTGGTAGTAGCGCTTTTCTCCCGAGCTGAAGGAGACTGTTTCCTCTTCAAAGGTGCTACCATTTTTGAATACTTTGTCGAATTCGTCCTTTAATTTCTCCTGGGCCATATTGCGGAATACGGAGAACACATTTTTACCTATCACCCGGTCGCGGGAGATCCCCTGAATCCCGGTCTCGCGTTTCTTGTTCCAAGTAACAACGTGGTACAGGTCGTCAATCACATAGATGCCGATCGGGAGAGCATCAATAATGTTCTCCATAAATCTCTTCTGAGTTTCCAGTTCTGACGTACGCTGTTGGACCTCGGAACGCAGATTTTCGGAGTAGAGCTGAGCAGTTGCATAAAGCTCGGCATTCTTCAACGCCAGAGTCAAGTTACCAGCCACAGTACTGAGCAGGTTAAGATCCTCGGTGCTATACGCACACAGTAATGGGCTTTCTACAATCATCGCGCCGATCATGGCGTCTTGATGGACGAGAGGCACAACCATCCCGGATCGGCTATCAGAGAAGTTTTTCGGGAAAACAGGATCCATTGAGAAATCAGCAATGATGAGCGGAGCAGGACGTGCAGAGTTCCATGTCGATAGCCAAGAGCTCAGGGCGGAGGCCGATCCAGCATGGTTCCCGCCGCGAGTTGGATGGAACGAGGCCCCAATTCTGAACGTCTGTTGATCCTGGTTTCGCACCGCCAGGGTACACCCATGAAAAGTCAGTTGTGTGCTGATGACCTGGGCCGCGTGGCTGAGGAGTTCGTCAGGGTTAAGTGAGCGATTAAACTCTCTGGTCAGTCTGTTGAGGATGGCCAGTTCATGAGCACGACGCTTCTCGAAGGAGTAGAGAGAGCGCATCTCTCGGCTGAATTCCCGCTCGCGCAAATGAGTCCGGATGCGGGCTAAGAGTTCTTTCTGGAGAAAGGGTTTAACCAGATAGTCACTGGCACCAACGTCCAGTCCCCTGACTTTATTGTCTACATCGTTAAGCGCTGTCAGCAAGATGACCGGAATATCGCGAGTCTCTTCCTGATCTTTAATGCCTTTGCATAGTTCGTAACCATTGCCATCCGGCAGGCACACATCCAGCAAGATCAAGTCAACGGCGCCCTGTTCTATCCCCCTCATGGCTTCTGCAGCGGTAGCGGCTGTCCTCACCAGGTATCCTTCTTTCTCCAATACCATCCCGGTGACCTTCAAGACCTTGTGGTCGTCGTCGACAACTAAGATCGTCTGCCCACTGAAGTCGGGAACTCTTGAAACAGGCTCGGTTCTCAAATGTCCTAGCATGTGACTCCCACAGGCGCAAGGATCCTCAAGATCCAGAATCTTCCGGCCTCTTATTTTATCGGTTGGTTCGGCTTACGACTGTAGGGTGAGAGCACTACTTAGATTCGGCGGAAGTTACGTCCGTGTCGGCTTGAGGCCGTGTCAGGCCCGGCCAGTTCGGATGGAGAATTCCGAGGGGCAAGACTATTCTTCTTCCTCTGCGCCCTCCTTGGCCGCCTTGGCCTGAGCAACGATCTTTTCGGCTATCTGGGCCGGCACAACGTCGTAGTGGGAGAACTCCATCGTATAGTCTCCGCGTCCTTGCGTCATGGAGGTCAGAGTAGGGGCATAAGTTAGCATTTCAGCCATAGGTACCTGCGCTTTGATAACCTGCATCCCCGCCTTAGAGTCCATACCCTGCACACGGCCACGACGGCCGTTTAGGTCACCCATCAAGTCTCCGGCGTAAATCTCCGGTGCATAAACTTCAACATTCATGATGGGTTCCAGCAAAACGGGACCGGCTTGTTCTATGGCTTTCTTGAAGGCCAATGAGCCCGCGATCTTAAAAGCCATTTCAGAGGAATCGACTTCATGATAAGAACCGTCATAAAGGATGACTCTGAAGTCCACTACGGGATACCCTGCCAAGTAACCCCTCGATGCGGCATCCAGGATACCTTTCTCCACCGCCGGGATGAAGTTCTTGGGGATGGCTCCACCAAAGATTTCGTTGACAAATTCGAACTTGGCGCCCCGAGGGAGCGGTTCCATCTTGATCTTACAATCGCCGTACTGGCCGTGGCCACCAGTCTGCTTCTTGTGTTTCCCCTGAACATCGGCTTTACCGCGGATTGTTTCTCTGTAAGGAACCTTAGGGGTCTTCAGGTTTACATCCACTCCAAAGCGTTTCTTCAACCTGGACACCACGGTCTCGATATGGATCTGACCCATGCCCGATAAGAGCATCTCGTTAGTCTGCTGGTCCCGGCCGAATCGGAGAGTTGGGTCTTCCTCCAGGATGCGATGCAAGGCGCTGCTGATCTTGTCTTCGTCGCCTCGCGACTTTGGCTCGATGGCAAAGGTAATTAGCGGTTCAGGGAACTGTAAAGGTGGATAAAAAATGGGGTTGTCTTTATCTCCCAGAGTATCGCCGGTGATTGTCTCTCTCAGCTTAGCGACCACTCCAACATCACCGGCGTGCAACTCCGCGACTTCGACGGGGTTTTTTCCTTGAGGGATCGAAAGGTGAGAGAGGCGCTCCTGACCCAGCTTATTAAGGTTCGTAACCGAGGCGTCATTCTTGAGGACACCAGAATATACTTTAAGGAAGGAGAGGCGTCCGGCAAAGGGATCGGCCAGGGTTTTGAAGACACTAACCGACAGCGGAGCCTGATCATTGATGCTCCGCTCAACCGGTTCAGTCCCCTCTCTGATGGTTCCCCGGACCTTCCCCCGGTCGAGAGGGGAAGGTAAGAATTGAATCATGTTCTCTACCAGGCTTTGAGTCCCAATGTTCGGAAGGGCAGAAACTGCATGGATAGGAAATAGGCGTCGAGCGGCGATTGCCTGTTTAAGGCCTTTCAGCAGGTGTTCCGGGGAGATCGTGCCCTGGTCAAAGAACTCCTCCATTAGGGCATCGTCGCACTCAGCCACCATCTCCACGATGGTATCGTGTCCTTTCTGAGCCGCCTCTTTCATTTCGCCCGGGATCTCAATTTCTGTAGCTTTACCTTGGCCGTTCAGTTCGAACCGGTAGGCTTTTAGATGCAAGAGGTCAATGAGCCCGGCGAAATTTTTTTCTCTTCCAATGGGAATTTGGATGGGAAAGGCGAGGCGACCGAACGCTTGGTGAATTGAATCCACTGCTCGTTCGAAGCTAGCATTCTCCCGATCGAGTTTGTTGACTACAAAAAAAAGGGGAAGATTGAATTCTTCCGCGAACCTAAGAATTTTTTCGGTCTGGACCTCCATGCCCGCGACCGCGTCTACCAGTACGAGGGCAGATTCAGCAACCCGCATGCTATTTCGGGCATCTTGAATAAAAACTCCCTTGCCCGGAGTATCCAGCAAATTAAGTTTTGTTTTATTCCACTCGATAAAAGCGATAGCCGTAGTAATACTGACTTTGCGCTCGATTTCCTCTGGATCAAAATCCGTGAGAGTAGTGCCGTCATCTACCCGACCCAAACGGTTTCCCACTCCTCCCATGTATAAGCAACCTGCTACCAGCGACGTTTTCCCGCAGGATCCGTGGCCGGTCACCGCGATGTTGCGAATATTGGCGCTTTCAAAGTCCTTCACGATTACTCCTTTCGACTCCAGTCTCGACAGTAATAACCCCACCTTATGAAGAATTCCTGAGTTAAACAAAACTCGAATGCTAACACAGGCGCTTTTTTTGAATCAACAGAGAACTCTAATCCCCAATGGTGAAGGTGCCGAAATTAACCGTGGGCACTCTATTCTTGGCTACGGATGAACGATCTATGAAAGGAAACGCACTTTTAGGATTCATCTCCATTATTCTGGCATGCAGCCCCTTTTTGGCCAGAAATGCTTATTTTGACAATTTCTTCCGGATTAATTCATTCCCCCATACGCGCAATAACTTGGAAGTGATGGTGGTATCGCTGGGGTGCCTCGGACTAGCCCTTTCGCTTTACTATCTGTTTATCAAGAAAAAAAATGGTTCCCTGCACATTGTGATTGGAATCCTTATCCTGCTTGTGGGGTTCTTTTACAACCAGGAGAAATTCCCCCTCCCGAATCGAAATAACCTGCTCGGGGGTGAGATGTTCTTCATGCTCGTGATGAGTTTTGTCTTGACTGTTACCGGAGTGATTGTTGAATGGCTGCTGGATTGAAACCCCCGAGATATTTGACTCGGCTCAAAGGACAGTCTGGGAACAGGCAATCGAACCGAAGTGAAGGTCAAGGCAGAGTCGGCGAGTTCCTTCTTTGCCAAAGGAAGAACTCTACTTCCTAAGAACAAAGACAAAGCATGGACACCACCACAATCCCGAGCCATTACGATGTCCTTCAAATAAGCCCAAACGCCGCGCAGGTGGTCATCACGAAAGTATACCGGCTCCTCGCTGCCTTCTATCATCCCGACAATAAACAGACAGGGAATGAAGATAAATTCAAGCAGGTTTTGAAATCCTATGAAGTCCTCTCGGATCCAGCGAGGCGATCTCGTTATGATCTGGAACTCTCCGGGGTGACCGGAAAATCTGTAAGACCCTCTGCCCAGAGTGGCTCTAAGTCCTCACCACCCCTGAATCAGGAAGCTCTTGGCTCCCGGTCCGCTACATTTGAAGCAGCATTGCGGGGAATGGAAGATCAAATCTCCGAAAGGGAGATCAGGAAACTGATCCTTTATGCATTGTATGATGTTCGCCGGAACAATCCTAACAACCCCGAGTTGTCCCTTCTCGTGTTGGCTGAGTTGCTCAGTTGTGCAGTGCACGATCTCGACTTTTCGACCTGGTATTTGAAGGAAAAAGGCCTAATTAAGGTTTCTGAGTCGGCCGACTTTTCAATCACTATTGCCGGCGTTGACCAGGTCGAAAAAGAATATTTGGAACCAGAGAGCAAAAGATACCCGCTTTCACTGCCTCCCCCGCGAAATTGAGCCATCCAACGCATTTTGAACGCTGGCCCTGGGAAAGAAAATGTCTTCTCTTTTTGGGGAAAGCCAGTCCAAATCTTCCACTTCAAATTCCCGGTTGTTAATGGAAAAGCATACGCCTCACGGTCGTCCTTCGATATGAAGTGTTTCAACTAGCCTCAATTCCCATTCCAGCTTGTTGAAATTCAAAGACAACAGTCGGGACAAGAGTTAGTCATTACGAAAGTTTACTTTACCACTGGAAATGGAGAGAGAATTGCACGTGGAATCCTGCGTTCATTCTATAGTGCTGATATTCTTGTACAACTGAACTAAGTGTGGTCGGGTGAGATATGGTATCCCGCTTAAAGGCTCTTGTCGTCGTCCAGAATGAAAGACATCGTCGGGAATTTCGCCATGTTCTAGGCAAAGTCGAGTTAGTGAGGATAGAACAGGAGATCCTGGCCGAAAATCTCTCGACTTCTAAGGAGAACCTCGATCTGATGGGCTCCTTGGAACTAGATGTTGCTTTTTTCGATATGCCAGATAATCCTGAAGAGGGGCTTCACCAACTGGAACAGATTCATAACCGAATTCCGTTGCTTCCCATTGTGGTTGTTGGGAGTCCTGTTGAGGCTTCATTCCTGATCAAGTCCATGAAATTCGGCGTAAGAGAGTGTCTTCCAAGGTCCTTGAACCAAGAGCAGTTGGCTGAAGCGCTTCATCGGTTGCTTCAGCGGACGCACCTCGAGTCCCAGGGTGAATTCCCCGGCTCGATCTTCACATTCATCAGTTCGAAAGGAGGAAATGGCACTACTACTCTTGTTGCCAACCTTGCTGTGTGCTTGAGCAAGACTTCCAGGAAGGGCGTGTTGATTGTGGATCTGGATGTCCAACTGGGGAATGTGGCTGACTGGTTTGGCGTAAGGGACAACCGCTACCTGTTCGAAGAGGAACCAGAACTGTCAACCTGGGAGAACGAGCATATCCGTCGGACAATTATCAAGCATCCTATTACGGGCGTAGACCTTCTGTCACTCACAAGAGGATTCTCCCGCAAGTCCCACGTCTTTCCTCACGAACTCAAACGGCTATTGCTCCACCTTAAGGGAGAATATGGTTTCGTTCTGGTCGATACGGGCAACACCCTCGAGAGCAACGGAGTTGCGGCCCTTGATCTCTCTGACTCGATCTTCTTGATCTCGAAGGGGGACCTACCCGCCCTGAGGAACGCTCAGCAGCTCTTGCAGGTGTTCTCTCGCCTTGGATACGCTCAGAATAAGATACGAGTTGTTGTGAACCGCCATTCCAGGAACGATGGAATTGATCTTCCGCAAATTGAAAAGGTCTTGGGGCACAAAGCATTTTGCACCATCCCGAATGATTTCAAGTCTGTGATTTCCTCACTCCAGCGAGGTGTCCCTTTGACCGCCTCAGCTCAGGAACTACCGTTCACGAAGGTCCTATACAATTTGTCGGCCGAAATTTTGCGGACTCTCGTTGAGTGCCAGGCCAAGCCCACACCGACCGGCCTAGTCGTAAGGACTAAGAAAGAGTTACCTGAATCTGCAGTGCTCGCCGCCCTTAACCCCTGAACAGGCCAGTAAAAACCTCGTAAACTCATTTCACCTGAAGACCGATTAGTTCATCAGGAGTATTTTGCATGAATCATCTTGTCCATTTAATGCAGTTGCTAAGACTCGGAGTCAAGAAATGTCGGCCATGTATTACGGGCCGCCATAGGAACCATACGGGGGGAATGGGATGAATAGAATCCTTATCTGTGGGGTACTTATTGCATCAGGGCCGTGCTGGCTCTCACTGACTGATTCGAGGGCCCAGACCACTCCACGTCCTGATGGTCGTCCTCCTGAAGCAACAATAGATCGCTCCTTCCGGGGTCAGGGAATCGAAGAAAACTTTGGTACAGTCATGAGGATCCAGCAATATCAAAAACTAGTCGATGACAAAAACTACGAGAAAAATACCGTACTTCAGGTCCCATCCGTCAATGGCGGAGACCAGATTGAAAGATTGATTCAGGAGAAGGCTCGGAAATTAGACGAAAACCACTTCACTGTTGAGAGACTTGTTCAGAATCCGGACAACGACGGGCGCCTCCAAACCGTGGAGGTTATGAGCGAAGATCATCTGAAACATGGAAAAGTGGAGGAGATCAAGAGGTCCACGTTTAGACCGGATCTTAACGGCAAACTTGACGCACGGGTCGTCGAACAGGAGACTGTAACACAACTGTCGAAGGGAGAAAGCCAGATCGAAAAGGCCGTGTACCGTCTGGACCTAGAAGGCAAGCTTTTGCTATCTGAAATGGAGGAAGGCCAGGAAAGACAAGTTGCCGATAATG
>DATKMG010000671.1:0-29312 GCA_035541995.1 Terriglobia bacterium | reverse complement strand
TCGATCTTGTCTAAGCCCCCGCGAAGAATCGATTCCAAAACCTCATTCTGAATGCCAGAGCCAGGAAAACAACAGAGATTGAGGGCCGTTACAGGTTTGGCCCCCATGGCGTAGATATCGCTCAACGAATTTGCAGCTGCAACCTGTCCGAAAATAAACGGGTCATCTGAGATTGGTGTGATGAAATCGACCGTCTGGACTAAGGCCAGATCGTCTGTCAATTTGAACACACCTGCGTCGTCGAAGGTGCTCATTCCCACCAACACATTCAGCCCGCCAGTCGGGGTGATTTTCCTGAGGATATCGGCCAAGTCCACCGGACTCAGTTTGGCCGCTCAACCCCCGGACTTGGCGTAGGATGTCAACTTGCGAGGAATCTCAGAATTCACTTCACACACCTCGGACAAGTGCGATTAAGATCTGTGAGCAATAAGTCAGAAAGATTTTCACTTAGGCGGTTTTTGAACTTCGCTTGAGAATCTCAGAGGTCTTGGTCTTCAATTCCGATAGATCGGAGGATTTGACCACATAGGCATCAGCCGCCCAAGTAAGGAAGTCGTCTTTGTACATGCTGTAGGCTGTATTCAAGATTAGCGGAGGACTTGACGGGGATTCCATAATTCGTCTGAGCGTCTCCATTCCATCCATTTCGGGCATGCGGATATCAAGGATCACCAGGTCAAACGCAATGCCGTCCAAAAATCCCAAAGCTTCTCTACCGCTACTGGCAGTCAGCACTTCATAGCCTTCTTCGCGCAACTCTTTTTCATATAGTTTGAGCAGGTTCCTCTCGTCGTCAACCACCAGGATTCTCTTCATAGCTGACTTTCCTCAGCAGGATGTCAATGGAAGATTAATGTAGAAGGTGGACCCTTCACCCAATTTGCTCTCGACATAGATTGACCCTTTATGGTTAGCCACAATTTGAGAGGCGATATTCAGGCCTAACCCGGATCCTGTCGACTTCGTCGTAAAGAATGCATCGAATAATCTTCCCATTTTGTCTTCGGGGATGCCAATACCCGTGTCAGAGACAGAGATTCGGAGAAAGCTCTGTTGGCATCCTAAGTGGACTGCCAGTTTACCGCATTCCGGCATGGACTCAATAGCGTTATTAATGATGGCCGTAAGGACCTGTTTCATCTGATCGGGGTCTGCGCGACAGAGCGGAGAATCATCGGAGCGGATAGAAACGTCAATTTGCTTTTCTTTGAGGGGCAAGCAGAACATCATCACGACCTCGTCGACCAACCTGCGAAAATCCACGATCCGTTTTCTTGGAATCCCCGGACTCACGTAGGTGAGGACATCACTAATGATTCGCTCCAGTCGGCGAACCTCGTTTACAATAATCTTTAAATACTCGCAATCTTCCGAGTCGTTGGACTTTTTTTTCAGCAGGGCATTGGCGAAGCCGCCAATGCTAACGAGAGGCGTGCGGACTTCATGGGCCATTTTGGAAGCCAGTTCCCCAAGGGTCGAGAGTCTCTTTGAATGAATGAGCCGGTCTTGCATGGCTTCCAGCTCTCGAATGTGGCGTTCATTTTCACTGATCCGCCTGCGAACCTCCTCGTGCAGGCGAGCTTGCTCAATGGCAGAGGCCGCATAGTTAGCAAATGTCTCTAGGTGTTTCAGCTCTTCCTCAGCGATGGGCTTTTGGGTAATCCGATTGTCAGCCAGAAGGAGCCCCAGAGATTTCTTGCGAGAGAGAAGGGGGACAGCAGCAACCTGGTCCACCTCGAACAAGTGCAGAACCGACTGCGATTGAAGATGCGATGGGAAGTCTGGTCGGATGATCTCCGGTTGCCTAAGGCGTAGAAGCTCAATCAGCAAATGAGCACGGTCCTCCAGTGGGATTCTTATCCCACGAGCGAGTTTGTTCACCTGGGCATCCTGCCGCTGCCACTCTTTTCCCAAAGCTGCCAGTTCCGAAATGCTGAGCTTCCGACCGTCTAAAGCGCCCCAGATGCGCAGAGCCTCGTCAAGATTTGAAGGCCCAATGGCCATTTTGCCTTCGAGAACCTGCTCTGTCTCATTCACCAACAATAGGAAGGCCCGGTTGAACCCCAGTCCCTCCTTGGCTGTTACCCCGATCAAAATCCGGTGTAGGATCTCTTCCAGATCCATTGTGCTGAGCAACGATCGGGTGATTTCGTTCATCAATGAGAGTTCGAACACTCTGCGCTGCAAGTCGCTCTCAACATGAACCTTTTGTGTGTAGAGTTCGAGGGACTCACGGGTTCGTTGCTCCAAAGCCCCGGCGTATTGTTTCGAATCGGCCACTGAAAACATCTTGATGGAATCTCTGTCGATCTTGTACCTCTGGAAAAGTCTCTCCGAATACCGTCCGGACGCTTGTAGGATTTGGAAATGAACTTCCTCGTCGAGGCTCCAGGTCTCAACAAAGACAGGGATCAGGTCCTTTACCTGGGCCATTTCTGCTGAAGGCAGGAATCCGCGCGAAAGAGGGATGTAAGCTGCCGATTGCTTCCTTCCAATTTCCGCCACAACCTGGCGCAGGAGTTCGACGACTCTCTGTTCATAACCCGGGAGTTTCTCTATTGCTTCCAGATCGTCGAAAAGGAAAAAACTGCGAGGGGGCTCGAGACGAATCAACTGGCACACTTGCGCACTCAATCGCTCGGGATGAGAAATCTGTTGGTGAAAGTTGTGACAATGACACTTCTCGGTATCTGGTGTCAGGGTCGACCCGATGCCTTGCAGTTGGAAGGCGTGTGTCTGGATTCCTTCCTTTGCAAGACTGGGTAGGATGGGATTGAGAAAGGAAGAGTACTCTCTAGGATTGGTAAAGTGAAAGATTATGGCCTCTCCCCATCGGGGACCTTCCAGGATTTCGTCCAAGCCGGAAACACCACTCGATAGGGAGAGGTTTAGTTCCAGATGGGATTTTTCATTCATCGATTAGGGTCCCGTCACGAGACAGTATTCCACCCGCTACAAACTCTGTTTTCACCTTTCAAGAAACTATCCGATTCCTACGAATCTGAGGCGATCTCCAGCCTGGTAGCAGCACTAACCACGTTGGGCCTGACCAGCCGTTCAAAATCCCGGTACTTCATTCGGATAGTATCGATATGGGTCCCTGCATTGAAGACGATTTCTTCGCTATTAGCCAGCGACTTGTCCGTGTAAACAGTCAGATTGTAAAGGTTCCCGAAAGGAACCATGGCCCCAATCTCGGAATCAGGAAAAAGCGCTGAGAATTCCTTCTCTGTGGCTAGCTGGATGTGTTTGAAAGGTAGTTCCTGTCGAAGAGCCTTCATGTCCAGTTTCATGACTGCAGGGAGGACGACTAGCACATACTGGCCATCAGCAACGACAACAATGGTCTTGGCCATTTCACGCCCCGGGACGTGCTGGGCGGCAGCGACCTCCTGCGCCGTATAGGCCAGTCGATGAGTACAATGAGTGTAAGGAACCTCGTTTGTTTCCAGGTACTCCCGAATGCGTTTTGCGATACTCATAGACACCTCCTAGAGAGAGTCCCTTGAGATCCTGTGCAACCGACTTTGACGGGCTGGGTAATGGGCCGCGAATCCCACTTGAACTGTGTCCATTCTTGTGAAGATCCAGTGATTTGTCAACTGCCTTGAGTCGTTGTTGTGGCATCAAAAAAGAATTGCCTTTTTGTCCTAACATTCCTATGCCGGCCTATCCAGTGGGTCAAACCTTAGCGGAGTCCCAACGCACAAAGCCGTTGATTTGCCAACTCCCGCCTGGTATATATCAATGTCTGGGGGTTGGGATTATTCAAATGAAACAACCAAGAGGTCCGGTAGTGGCCTTTCAAGGCGAAAGAGGGGCCTATAGTGAGATCGCTGCCCGGCATTTCTTCGGCAAACAGGCACGCTTGGTGCCGTGCCTTTCGTTTGATCTCGTGTTCAAGGTAGTAGAGGGTGGGAGTGCCCGATTCGGGGTGATCCCGGTCGAGAATTCCCTGGCTGGGAGCATTCATCAAAACTACGATCTACTGTTGAAGCATAACCTGCAAATCATTGGGGAACAGAATGTACGCATCATTCACAACTTGATCGTCAATCCCGGCGTTAAGCCGCGAACGATTCGTCGCATCTTTTCTCACCCTCAAGCCCTCATGCAATGTCAGAAGCTGACTAGCCGCATGAAAGGTGCTGAAATCATCCCGACTTACGACACGGCAGGCAGCGTGAAGAGAATTAAGGAAGAAACGCTGCTTGATGGTGCCGCCATTGCCAGTGAACTGGCAGCGGAGATTTACGGGATGGAGATCATCAAACGCCAGATCCAAGACAATTCAGAGAACTATACCCGGTTTCTGGTGCTTTCGAAAAAGACACGGATCCCTCTCGACGCTAACAAAACCTCCATTGTCTTTTCAATTAAGAACATGCCGGGCGCGTTGTTTCGTTCCTTGAGCGTCTTCGCTCTGCGGGACATAGACCTCTACAAAATAGAGTCGCGGCCGCTCCCCGGTAGACCTTGGGAATATCTGTTCTACATTGATTTTGCCGGGAGCCTGCGACAGGAGAACTGCCGCAATGCAATTACCCACATGTCGGAAATCACTACGTTTCTAAAGATCCTGGGTTCCTATCCTCGGGATACCGGACAAAAGTCGAATGGGTAGCATCTGTGACATTGCCGGGGTCAAAATAGGCCACTATACCGACCCGAGGCGCCCGACTGGCTGCACCGTTGTCATGGTCGAAGGCGGCGCCGTGGCTGGTGTCGACGTTCGTGGGTCAGCACCCGGAACTCGAGAGACAGACCTTCTCAACCCTGTCAACACTGTCGAAAAGATCAACGCCATTCTCCTTTCGGGGGGGAGCGCATTCGGTCTGGAGGCAGCTTCTGGTGTGATGAAATTCCTGGAAGAGCGGGGAATTGGATATCCAACTGGAGCCGGCCGGGTGCCCATTGTACCGGCAGCTGTGCTCTATGATTTGAATCTGGGAGACCCTACGATCCGGCCTGGCCTGCAAGCTGGTTACGAAGCCTGCCGACAGGCGAACCCTGAGGGTTGCCAGGAAGGTAACTTTGGGGCTGGGGCTGGCGCTACCGTAGGAAAGTTGTTCGGATTCGAATTCGGGATGAAAGGCGGAGTGGGAACTGTTTCCCTACGCGCTGGCCCGTGGCTTGTCGGCGCCATAGTGGCCGTCAATTGTTCCGGTGATGTTGTTGATCCGGCAACTGGCCGGATTCTAGCAGGGGCCAGATCGTCGGACAGGAAAACTCTGAGAGGCTCGGTAGCATCGATCAAGAGGGGAGAGCCCATCTGCCGCCCGCTAGGCGAAAATACAACTCTTGCAGTCCTTG
This sequence comes from Terriglobia bacterium, assembly GCA_035541995.1. Taxonomy (GTDB): domain Bacteria; phylum Acidobacteriota; class Terriglobia; order Versatilivoradales; family Versatilivoraceae; genus DATKMG01. Next base: position 23,996 of record DATKMG010000671.1, on the reverse strand, counting down.
GAACCAACGTGCAGCTTAATAAGGCCGAGGTGACCAAGCTTGCCCAAATGGGCCAGGATGGGTTGGCACGAGCGATTCATCCTGCTCATACGCACTATGATGGTGATGCGGTGTTTGCCCTTTCTACCGGAGAATATTTCGTCGGAACAATTCCCAGAGTCGAGATTCTCACCACTCTTGGAATTCTGGCAGCAGAAGCCGTTAGCCAGGCGATTCTAAGAGCTGTGTCCCATGCCAAAGGACTGCCAAATCTCCCGGCTCACGCCGACTTGACGGAGGGCAAGCCCGATGCGAACTAAATCCGTGGCTGGAATTATTCTGGCTGCCGGTAAGTCGGAGCGCATGGGTTCATCGAAGAGTCTTCTACGCATTGGCAACAAGACATTTCTGGAACACATTGACCTTCAGGCAAGATTGGGCGGACTCAATCCCACCTGGATTGTTCTCGGCCATGAAGCGAGGAAGATCAGGAAAGCTCTCCCGCAGCTCGCTTCCCGGACAATCATCAATCCAGACTATGAACAGGGACAACTTTCATCCTTGCTCCGGGGTTTGAAGGAATTAGAAGGCACCTCCATTGAGGGTGTGATGCTGTTATTAGTGGACCACCCCTTCGTGACGGAAAAACTCATCCGGAGATTGGTTCGTGCTTTCTCCAGAGGAACTCATGCTTTGGTTATTCCAACCTTTCGGGGAAGGCGTGGACATCCGGTCATTTTCGGCCGCCCTTTATTCTCCGAATTGATGCATGCCCCCTTACATTTGGGCGCTGCGGAAGTAGTGAAGGCGAATACTGATGAGATTCTGCACATGGAAGTCGAGGACGAGGGTATCTTGATCGACATCGATACTCCTGAAATCTATCGCCAAAACACACGCAAGCTGGCGCATCCCGACTGGACGGTGTAGCGCATGGTTGATCCCAAGCGCCCCCGCTGGCACCGAGGTCTTCTGGTCTCACTGCTGGTTCCCGCCTTATTTGTCCAGCAGTCCCTTTATTCTGACTCGGTTACTCCTGAATCCAGGCTTTCAGTGGGCCTGGCAAGTCTCCAAGCCCGAAAAATCAGGTCCATTCTAGAGTTTCTCGCTTCTGAACATTTCAAAGGGAGGGCAACTGGAACCCCGGAATCCCAGCTCACGGCAGACTACATTGCCGGGATCTTCAATCAAGATGGTCTGGTTCCGTTAGCCAGACAAGGAAGCAGCTTCATCCAGGAGTTTGAGCTGACCCAGGCCTTGGCCGGAGACGAAAGCCTCCTTCGGGTCGAGCCAGCTGGCGCCTCTGAATCTCCGCCGAAGTTGCGCGATGATTATATTCCGGCACCTTGGGGTCGCGACGGCGAGATCTCTGACAGACAACTGGCGTTTGTGGGTTATGGGGTACGGGCTCCCGAATTGCATTATGACGACTATGCCGGCATCGATGTCCAGGGCAAAGTAGTGTTCGTTATAAGCAAGGTGCCATCTTTTGGAAAGAATGGATTCGCGAATCATATTACCCGTGCCGACTACGAAGATCCCCTCGAGAAGACTCGCCTTGCCCAGAGCCTGGGTGCCGCGGGTCTGATTTTCATCATCCAGTCTGCTGACGAGATTCCCTCATTCAGAGTGACTGATATCTCTAAGTCCCCCATCTACCTCAGCCAGGATGTCCGTTCTGTGAGCATCCCCTGCATTGTGGGAACATTTCAAGCTGGAGAGCTGTTGCTGGGAGGAAACGCCTCCAGTCCGGGCGATGATCTAAATGCGATCAAGAAGAGAATCGATGAACAACAAAGTCCGGCGAGTTTCCTTCTCCATAAGAAAGTGACCTTGCATACGCGCTACAAGCGGAGGGATTTCCTGGGCTATAACGTCATAGGTCTGGTCCCGGGCTCGAATCCCGCACTGAAAGACCAAGTGGTCGTAGTCAGCGCTCACCACGACCACCTCGGTGTTGGAGAGAAACAGGAAATCTTCTTTGGGGCGGACGATGACGCGTCAGGCACGACTGGTGTACTGGAACTGGCTGAAGCGTTTTCGAAGAATCCCTCCAAGCCGGCGCGGAGTGTTCTTTTTGCTGCCTGGGGGGCAGAGGAGGTGGGTCTGCTGGGCTCAAAATACTACATATGTCATCCCTTGCTGCCGTTGAACCAGACGATTGCTCAGATCCAACTGGATATGATCGGTCGAGACGAAGACAGGAAGGGAAATCCGGACACCGGCATTCCAGATGAAAAACCTGAAGGCAATACCAATTCGGTCAGTGTCAATGGGGCCCCATTCAGCCACGAATTGCGAAGGGATCTGGAGGCCAGTAACCGGGCAGTCGGGTTGGAGCTAAAATTCCGCTATGATTCAGGTGAAGAAAACCTTATAAAACGGAGCGACCACTGGCCATTCTTGAAGGCGGGAATTCCTTCACTGCTTTTGTTTACTGGATTCCATCCCGACTATCACAAGGCGAGTGATACAGCAGACAAAATCGATTACCCCAAGATGGAGAGGATTCTAAAGCTAGTCTACCGAACGATCTGGGAACTGGCCTCCCAAGCTAACCCCCCTGATTACTGCGACGAACCCTTTCGCAGTGAAAATCCATGAATCCATGAGAACCTCTCAGAGTTGCCGTCGCTCAAAGGATCTCTGAGACAGAACTCCGGTGTCAAGTGCTTATGAACTTTGGTTCTGGAGACGGCGCCGCGTGTCATGGCCGCAGTCATATGCGTCGGTTTAATGATCCCTTGCTCAAGATTCTCTTCGTCGGTGTAGTGGACCCTGTCGATGAAATTTCTGTCCCATTCGTTGTCCGGGTTGTAATTGTGGCCAAAGCTGCGATCAATGAAGACGTCTATCACGTTGCCGTAGCCAATGAACAAATCGAATTGAAACTTCTTGATGAGCAAGGGGAGGATGTCCTGAGCCCGGATTCCTTCGAACCCCTCCTTGGAACAATCCCAATTGTCATACTTGAGCTCGACACGTTTTAGTTGGTGATTATATTTCTTGCTCTTCGGCAGCACCTTCCAGAATTCATTGACGATAGCCAGTGCTTCTGGCCAACGCATGTGGCCGTTCCTGCCGATAATGTCGTCTGTAAGAAAAAAACCTTCGGGCGAAAGGGTCTCGTAGATTTTACCGAATAGGGTTTCCAGATCGACAAAATGGTGGAGAGCCTGGTTCGCCATGATGATTTCATAATGCCTCTCCGCCTGCCACGATTTGACATCCTGATTGAGGAATTTCATGCGGGATATGACCCCTTTTTCCTCGGCCAGCTTCCTGCCGCGATCCAGCATATGAGGATTCAGGTCCATGCATTCCAGAATAAAATGGTCAGTCCCTAAGGCCAGCAGCCTTTCTGCTATCTCGATTTCGAATTCACAATTCCCCGAACCAATACTGATGAGGTAGGTCGGATCTGTGGTCTTGCCCGCCAAGACCTTCAACATGTAGGTAGCGAAAAACTCCTTAGGATTTCCGAACCCGAACTGTCGGAATTTGGGAACCAGATACTTATTGGACCAATAATGAAAAATTTCAGGCAGGTCGTGAACATTTGACACTGAGCGATAATATTCAATCTCCTTTGCCAGCTTCATCTGATAGTCGCTTTGGGAGTATCCTGGAGAGTTCTGCTCTTGAAGCGGCTTCGCCGCGTTACCGGACTGTACCTGCGAATTCAGAGCTGTCGTTAACCGCTGGATGACTGACCGTATCGCCATAGCTATTCTCTTAATACCTTCATTGTGGGAATTCCCGCCGAGTGGCTGCCTCTCTGAGGCGAGTCAAAGGAAGCCGGAAATTTTCCTTGAATGGCAGTTCAAGCTTTCCCAAATGCTCTAATGGGATACCATTCTAATCGAAATCGGTGGGCAAGTGGGGGTTATGATGATGCTCGAAGAGTCGACGAACCTGATCTCGGGTGATTCTGGCAACAGATAGCTCCGGAATCTCATCTTCGCGAAAAAATCCCACGGCTCCAGTCTCCCGGCTGACCTTCGGGCTGCCACCGGTGAGTTCACACAGGATGAAAAGCTTGTAGATGTGGTAGGGGTAAGGTGGCCAGTGGGGATGCTTGCTGCGATCGAAAACAGCCAGCAGCTTGAGGGCGCGGGTTTCATAGCCGGATTCTTCGAAGACTTCCCGAACTACCGCTTCACGAGGCGATTCATAAGGGTCTGCCCAGCCTCCCGGCAAAGTCCATCCATTGTCTGATAGTTCCTTAACAAGCAGCATGGCATCATCGCGGAAGACTGCTCCGCGCGTATCGACTTTGGGTGTGGCATACCCTACCTCCCGAGAGAGGAGGTCCAGGACCTTTTCCAGCCCCGCATTGGAACCTTCCGATAACATTTCCGCCGCGATCTGGCGGATAGCTTGATAGCGCTCCTCGTCAAATGGATTATGGACGAATGTGAGTCCATTTTGGGCAATGGACTGAAGCCGCTTCGCCCATTCCAGCCATTTGGGTTCAGTCGGGTTCAAGGGTATCTCCGATTTCAAGTTGACCACCGCAGTTGAAAATGACAGGGGTAGCCATGGCGAGCGTATTGGCGACTACAGTCGCCGCGAGCCGTGGGCATTTTTCATAACAGCCAAAACCCACGCCTCCCGGAAAAAGCGGTCGGGGTGGCTACCAAGACCGCATTTTCACAATAAGATTCACGACCTCTCAAATAATTCCCAGGCGTCGACCGACTCGGTCCAACACATCCAGAGCGAACTCCAACTGCGTTTGGGTATGTGTGGCAGTAACGATGGTACGAATGCGGGACCTTGCCTCCGGTACAGTGGGATAACCGATCCCCTGGGCGAAGACCCCTTCCTTGAAAAGTTCGTCGGAGTAGCGCATGGCCAAATCACCTCGACCCACAATGACGGGCGTGATTGGGGTCTCGCTCTCCCCGGTATTGAATCCAAGTCGGTTTAAGCCAGACTTGAAGTAGCGAGTGTTTTCCCAGAGCTTTTCCAACAACTGTGGTTCCTGCTCCAGCACGTCAAAAGCAGCAATGCAAGAGGCGGCTACTGCTGGTGGATGAGAGGTGGAAAATAGGAATGGCCGGGCTCGGTGGTGGAGGTAGTCAATCAAAGCTTTGCTCCCGCAAACATAACCCCCCAGCACTCCAATGGCTTTGGAGAGAGTTCCAACCTGAATATCCACTCGACCGTGAAGTTGGTAGTGATCGACGGTCCCACGGCCGTTTCTCCCCAGAACTCCGCTGGCGTGGGCATCATCAATCATCATGATGGCCCCAAAGCTCTCGGTCATTTCAACGATCCTGGGCAGAGGTGCGATATCTCCGTCCATGGAAAAAACACCATCGGTGACGACTAGCTTCTTTCCCGGGTTACTACGAGTCTCTTTCAGAACCCGCTCGAGGCCATCCATGCTTCTGTGGGGAAAGACGCGGATCTCGGCTCGGGAGAGCCGGCAGCCGTCAATGATGCTGGCGTGGTTGAGTTCGTCTGAAATAATGATGTCCTCTTTCCCCAAAATCGCTGCGACTGTACCTGCATTTGCCGTGAAACCGGACTGGAATACTACAGAGGCTTCAACCTGCTTGAAGCGGGCAATTCTCTCTTCCAATTCCATGTGGATTTCCATGGTCCCGGCAATGGTTCGGACTGCACCGGACCCCACACCGTACTTCTCGGTGGCTTTGAGAGCGGCCTCGAGCAGGCGGGGATGGGTATTGAGCCCGAGATAGTTATTCGAAGAGAGATTGACTACAGCCTGCCCGTCAAATATAGCTTCGGGCAATTGACGGCTTTCGAGAATTCTCAGCTTACGATACAGGTTCTTAGCACGAAGCTCATCCAGCTCTAACTTCAAGAAATCGTCCAGAACTCTTACCATGGCCAGCCACCAATGATGGATTTCGTTTTGGAGGGGAGAGAAAAGATAAGGGGAAGTTTAACCAATCCAATAAAAAATCAACCTAATCGGACTTGAACTCTTCTTCTTCGGAAAAATCTAGACCGGGAATTGCAGTCTTAATAGTGATCTGTCCAGGCCGGTGCGCCATCAAAAGTTCAATCTTTTGATGGTTGGCCTGACCCTCTGCCAAGGAGAAAACCTGGAAGGCTCGAGAGGAAATGCGGTCTGCAATCCTGCCGGAATCCTCTCCGCTGAATCCGCTCTTAATGACGGTCGCCCTCACAAATTCCTGCAGAATCCGCCTAAACTCGGGCGAAAGCGGAAGGGTCAACCAGATGTCTCCACCGTCCTTGAAAGGTGTCAAATCGTCCATTCGATCTTCCAAACGTTGGCTCCGTGCTTATCTTAGCACATCAATTCAGTCGGCACTACTGGAAGATTCGGACTGGAAAATGGGCCAGTTTCATAGGCTCCTTGAGAAGATTGGGCTCACGACGGACTCTGGGGATTGACCCGCTCCTTCTTACAGTATTTCAGTGGATACTCCCCGTCTCTTATGGGCCATTTATGATCTGGTCTTAAGCCCGGACAACAGCCGGAGAATCCCGCTGTGCAAGATTTTATTCGAAACCACAATATTAGCTGAATCCGTACTCCATTCCTTCCCGGAGAAATCGGTCACCCGGCCGCCTGCCTCTCGAACCATCAAGGCGAAAACAGCGAAATCCCAGGGGCTGGAGCTATTGTCGATGAAAGCATCGCAATTGCCTGCTGCCACAAAGCCGATGTCGGCTCCGCTGACCCGCGTTAGTGCCCGGCAACGAGGCAAAAGCCTTCGTAGAACTTGCGCCATCGCCCTCATACGTGAGGATGATTTTCCGTAGCTGTAACCGATCACGGCCTCATCCAATTTGCAGGTTTGAGAAACAGCCAAGGGTTTGCAGATTCGGACCCGTGAGTTCCGGTGAAATCCCCTCTGGCCGCGCCATACGTAGAATAAGTCGCCGTTGCTCGGCATATACGCTAGCCCGAACTCGGTAACGCCCTGCACCTGGAGTGCCAGTAGGACACTGTAGTACGGGAGGCCCCGGTTATGGAATGTGGTACCGTCCAGTGGGTCAATGATCCAAAGAAAGTCGCTTTGGTTGTCCTCCCGAAACTCCGGCTCTTCAAAAAGGAAGCTGTGGGTAGGGAAGTCCCTCTTTAGTTCTCTCCTGATTACCCGGCAGGATTCCAGGTCGGCGGCTGTAACCAGGTCATTTGGCCCCTTATAGCGCTTGAAATTCGATGATCGCCCCCAGAAATAACTATTTAGTACGACTCCTGAGGCCCTTGCTGCTCGGAGCGCACTTTGGAATGCTTTTTCCCGAAACACCTCTGTCAATCTCTGACTTCTTTTCACGCTACCCCCTCGACATTCTTTCTAGTGAATATGTCATTTGTAACTGCGCTCACGATACGGCGTTACGTGAGTCGATCGATTCCATCGTTCGAAAATCTGGATGCCACGGTCTTTGCCTATGACTTCTCCGATGGCATGGCAGTTCCAACAAACAACCATTGGGATTTCTTCAGTCTAGTATCGCAGACTGTTCAGCTTCCGAGCATTTGTTGCAGCCGAACCGCCGTGCAGAGCAGTCTGGCATCCTGGCCGTAATCTGCGGTGAGTTGCAGCCCAAGGGGCATTCCGTTCGGAACCGGCATCGGAATCGAGATCGCGGGAGTGCCCAAGGCAGTCCAGGGTGCATTCATTCTTGCATCACCAGTCCATGACAAGTCCAAGGGCGCTGGCCCTGTGGCGGCCGGAACTAAGATGACCGGTGTGGCCTTATAGATCTCGGATACTCGGTCCTTACATTGTGCTATGTACCGTCTCGCCTCGTCATACCGCTCCTCAGAGATCTGGAGACCTTTTAGAACCAGGTCCGCAAGGTCTGCGAGCCGGGAGCCGTATTGGGTAAAGCGTTCCTGGTGGAATCGAGCAGCCTCGTAAAACAGTACCGTATCGCTTGCATTAGCGAGGTTGGCGAGCATTTCTCCGATATCGATGGGCCGAATGGACGCGCCGGAACGGCGCAACACCAAGAGCGCATTTTGAAAGGCCGCGGCCATGGCGGGCTCGATGTCAGGCATGGGTTCTGGTGCTGCCAGCGGAAAATCCTCTGCGCTTCCTGGAGGATGTCCCATCGATTCCCATAGCGCCGCCATATCGGCAGGCGTATTTGTAAAGAACCCGAGCGTGTCCAGGCTTTTGGCCAATGGAAGCACGCCTTCCATTGAGAGGAGACCGTAGCTGACCTTGAACCCCGTAACGCCACAATATGAAGCGGGCCGCAACACCGACCCTAGTGTCTGGGTTCCAAGAGCCATGGGCACCATTCCTGCTGCAACTGCGGCGGCCGACCCGCTGGAGCTTCCCCCCGGGGTACGCTCCAGATTGTGGGGGTTGCGCGTTGGGGCAGGCGTCCGATAGGCGAAGGCGGCACAGTGAGTCTTTCCCAACAAGACCGCTCCGCGTTGGCGCAGATCGCGAACGATCGCCGCATCGGCACTGCCGATTCGCCCTCTGTAAATTGGCGACCCATATTCGGTCGCAAAGTCCCTGGTCTCGATGAGGTCTTTTGCTCCGAACGGGATCTCGAAGAGTTTCCCATCCCCGGTTGGTCGCTGCGGCAGCACCTGGACCCAGGCATTAATGGAGGGGTCCATTGACCGAATTCGGTGCAAACATGTCTGTAACGCAAGCTCTCTCGCCTTTATGGAGGCATTCAACCACTGAGTTAGGGTTTCCGGGTGAGAAGTTTTTGTGGTACCCATTGCATCGGCCTCGCTCATCGCATCCTCTCCTCACTCATGATGTCCGCCTACCCATGGCTTAACTACCCGTCATGTCCTGAAGGAGCGAATACTCCCTCATAAGATACTCACTAGGGCCGGTAATGAGGGGGTTTGGCGGGGATCTATCCCATGGCTCCCGAGGCTCGATCCAAACAACGACAGCCAAGAATCCATAAGCGTCCTGCTCTAACAGAATGCTATGCCGGGCCCGACCCGAAGTCAACGCCTGGACGCCCATGACCAGGAGAGGCGAATCTGCCTAATCGTGAACCTATGGCCGGACCTTAAAACCGGCAATAGTCGTTGACACAACCACGCGGCAATCTTGCCTGTGAAAATCAGAGTCAGTGGTCAGGGGTAGGCAGGACGTGGTGGGAGATTCGGACGGCCTTGAGAATATGAACTATTTGATCTATCGAGGCCCTCGGTTGCTTTGTAGTGGACGCGAATTGGGAAGGAAGCGGAGATCCCTATCGTCACTCCGGTGAGCCGGGGAGAAGAAAAAAGGCGGCCCAGTTGCTAGCTGGGCCGACCGAATCGAAACTTCCCGAATAGACCGAGTCCTTAGTACATGTCTCCGCCACCACCTGGAGGCATGGGCATTTCCTTCTTCTTTTCCGGAATTTCGGTAACCAGCGCTTCTGTGGTCAGTAGTAATCCTGCAATGGAGCCAGCGTTTTGCAGCGCGGTCCGAGTGACTTTAGCCGGATCGATCACCCCAGCCGCCACCAGGTCTTCGAACTCACCGGTCTCGGCGTTGAGGCCCACGTTTTCCCGCTTTTCGGCTTTGACTCTCTCGACCACGATGGCACCTTCAGTGCCGGCGTTGATGGCGATCTGGCGCATCGGCTCTTCGAGGGCTTTGCGGACAATATCAACTCCGATCTGCTCGTCCCCCTCCAGTTTCAGCTTGCTGACAACCGGAATAGCCCGAATGTAAGCCACCCCACCGCCGGGGACAATCCCTTCCTCGACGGCAGCCCGCGTGGCGTGCATGGCATCCTCGACGCGAGCTTTCTTCTCCTTTAATTCTGTCTCTGTGGCCGCACCAACCTTAATCACAGCCACGCCTCCCACCAGCTTGGCCAGGCGCTCTTGCAGTTTCTCGCGGTCGTAATCGGAGGTGGTCTCCTCGACCTGGTTGCGGATCTGCTTGACACGGCCTTCAATATCCTTGGCCCGGCCGGCCCCCTCAATGATCGTGGTGTTATCCTTGTCGATGACAACCCGCTTGGCACGGCCCATGTCGTCTATCTTCAGGTTCTCCAGCTTGATGCCCAGGTCCTCAGTGATGGCCTTGCCGCCACTGAGAATGGCAATATCTTCGAGCATGGCTTTGCGACGATCCCCGAAACCGGGCGCCTTCACCGCTGCAGCACTCAGCGTGCCACGCAACTTGTTGACAACGAGAGTGGCCAGGGCCTCACCCTCGACCTCTTCAGCAATAATCAGCAACGGCTTGCCCAACTTTGCGACCTGTTCGAGAACGGGAAGCAGGTCTTTCATAGTGCTGATCTTCTTCTCATGGATTAGGATGTAAGCATCCTCCAAGACACATTCCATTCTGTCGGGGTCGGTGACAAAGTAAGGTGAGAGGTATCCACGGTCGAATTGCATCCCTTCGACGATATCCAGGGAAGTCTCCATGGTCTTGGCTTCTTCTACCGTGATGACCCCATCCTTGCCGACTTTATTCATGGCCTCGGCGATAATTTTGCCGATCTTGCTGTCGCCGTTGGCGGAGATTGTCCCCACCTGGGCAATCATCTCACCCTTGACCGGCTTGGAGAGCTTCTTGATCTCGTCCACCACCACCTCGACCGCCTTGTCAATTCCGCGCTTTAGAGCCATCGGGTTGGCCCCGGCTGCAATGGTTTTTACACCTTCCCGGAAGATCGCCTGGGCTAGGGCAGTCGCAGTAGTGGTTCCGTCGCCTGCCACATCGCTGGTCTTGGAAGCCACCTCACGAACCATCTGAGCGCCCATATTCTCCTGTGCATCCGGCAGCTCAATCTCTTTGGCTACTGTGACGCCGTCTTTAGTAATGGTGGGCGAGCCGAATTTCTTATTGAGCACCACATTCCGTCCTTTTGGACCCAACGTGACTTTCACCGCTTCAGCAAGTTGATTGACTCCCCGAAGCAATGCCTGGCGGGAAGCTTCCCCCGAGATAATCTGTTTTGCCATTGAATTCCTCCTAATTCGATTATTATGGATTTACTTTACTGTAGATTTGGCCTTTCCAGCCCCTTCAGTTACAGCCAGTACATCTTCTTCTTTCAGAATGAGCAACTCCTCCCCCTCTATCTTGACTTCGGTCCCGGAGTACTTTCCAAAGAGAATGTGGTCTCCTTCATTAACGCTCATTTCCAAGCGAGTCCCATTCTCGAGGATTTTTCCATTACCGACCGCGATCACCACGCCTTCCTGGGGCTTTTCTTTAGCGGTATCCGGAATAATAATGCCCCCCTTGACCGTTTCTTCCGCTTCCAGGCGTCTTACCAGGATGCGATCATGCAGAGGTCTAAGCTTCATAGACGTTCTCCTTGTTTTTGAATGGGTTGTAGAATACAAGTAGCACTCACTCAGATGGAGTGCTAATTAGCACTATAGATATATCGACCTCCTTGGAATTTGTCAAGACAAAAAATGGACTTCAATATTGACAAGCCAACACTCAGATTTTATATGAGAAGCTGTATAATAGTTCCGGATAGGCAAGGTAATCAGGAGGGGCACCTCAAACGGTGCCTATGAATGAGAAAGGATTTAGCTAAATGAAAGATGCGGACAGTTATGCCTTTGTTCAGGATCGAGTGGTGAACTCTGAAAGGCTGCCCGAGACCATACCATTACTGCCAGTGCGAAACGTGGTGGTTTTTCCATTGACGGTGTTGCCTTTGACAGTAGGTAGAGAGAGTTCCGTTCGCCTGCTAGAACATATAAACTCCCTGGAGAACCGGTTCCTGGGGATCATTGCCCAGCGTGACCCTGATATCGATGAGCCCCAGGAAATAGATCTTCATGCTGTGGGAACCCTGGCAGTGGCCTCCAAGCAAATGAGGGCCAAAGATCAGAGCTTGGTGGTTGTCGTTCAGGGCCTGAAGCGCTTCAAAATCCGGGAGATCGTTCAAAACAAGCCTTATCTGGAGGCTCGAGTGAGCTATCTGGAGGACGTACCTCCGACTCAGGAATCCTCCAAGGTGGAAGCACTGCGACGCAGTCTGCTGACCCTCTTCCAACAGATGATCTCTTTGTCTCCGAATTTGTCTTCGGACCTCAGGGGAATTGCCGAGAGCTTGGAGAATCCTAGCAATCTGGTTGACTTGATCGCCACTGTTACGCCTTCCTTGAGTCTCTTGCAGCGGCAGGACTACCTTGAGACCCTGGATGTATGGAAAAGGATGGAAAAACTCAACATTGAACTAACGCGTGAGGTCGAGATCCTGGAACTCAAAAGTAAGATCCAAACTCAAGTTCACGATGAGGTGGGAAAAAACCAGCGGGAATATTATCTGAGAGAGCAACTCAAGGCAATCCAGAAAGAGCTTGGTGAAGGGGAAGACTCCGTCAAGGAGATGGAAGACCTTCAGAAAGCAATTGAAGACGCTAATATGCCCGAGGAGGTCAAGACTGAGGCACTGCGGGAACTGAAGCGCTTAGCCCGAATGTCTTCGGCTTCGGCGGAATATACCGTTTCGAGGACCTATCTCGATTGGCTAGTTTCGCTCCCATGGAACAAAGCTGCTCAGGCCGAAATCAACCTCGAACACTCCAGGGATATTCTGGATCGAGACCACTATGGCCTGAAGAAGATCAAGCAACGGATTCTGGAATACTTGGCAGTCCTCAAACTCAAGTCAGACGGGAAAGCTCCAATTCTGTGTTTTGTCGGGCCGCCAGGAGTTGGGAAGACTTCCCTGGGCAAGTCAATCGCGGACTCCCTGGGCCGCAAGTTCGTCCGTATCTCTTTGGGTGGCATCAGGGATGAGGCCGAGATCCGAGGACATCGAAGAACTTACATAGGGTCTCTGCCGGGTCAAATCATACAAGGAATTCGAAGGGCAGGAGAACGCAACCCGGTGTTTATGCTGGATGAGGTGGACAAAATCGGGGCCGATTTTCGCGGCGACCCGGCCGCGGCTCTGCTTGAGGTGCTAGATCCGCAGCAGAATCATAGCTTTAGGGATCATTACCTGGATGTTCCTTTTGACCTGTCGAAGGTGCTGTTCATCACCACGGCCAATGTGCCCGACACGATACCGCCGGCTTTGCTGGATCGTATGGAAGTCATCGAGCTTCACGGATACACAGAAGAGGAAAAGCTGAAGATTGCTGAGAAGTACTTGATCCCACGACAGGCAGAAGAGAATGGAGTAACGATCGGCGTACATCTCGACATCACGCCGGAAGCCGTGCGACATGTCATCCGGCAGTATACTCGGGAGGCCGGACTTCGGAACCTCGAACGAGAGCTCTCAAGGATTTGCCGAAAGCGCGCCCGGCAACTGGTCGAAGGTGAGCAGTCTTTGCAGACCGTTCAACCCGATAACTTGCAGGACCTGTTGGGCGTCCCCAGAGTCATCCTCGACACCGAAATCGAGGAGCGTGCCTCCGTCCCCGGAGTGGCGATAGGTCTGGCCTGGACCCCGGCAGGAGGGGATATCTTATTCGTTGAGGCCAGCCGGATGAAGGGTAAGAGGGAAATTACCATGACCGGGCAATTGGGTAATGTCATGCAGGAATCAGTCAAGGCATCCTTCAGCTGGGTTCGGGCCCACACTTGGGAACTGGGAATTGATGATGGCTTGATTGACGATAGCGACATCCATATTCACGTCCCGGCGGGTGCCATCCCAAAGGATGGCCCTTCAGCCGGTATCACAATGGTGACGACCTTGGTCTCGCTGCTGGCAGGCAAGCCGGTACGCCCCCGGCTTGCCATGACCGGTGAAGTCACCCTGACCGGCAAGGTGCTTCCGGTGGGTGGCATTAAAGAGAAGGTCCTGGCTGCGCATCGCTTGGGACTCAAGGAAGTGATCCTGCCGAAGGAAAATGAGAAGCACGTCCTGGAGGATATCCCAATCGAAATTACAGAGGACTTGGTTTTTCATTTTGTCGGTCAGATCTCACAAGTGATAGAGATAGCATTGGGCCTGCAATTGAAAGAAGTCAACTCGCTAGTGGACTCGGCGGTGCGTTCGCGAAAGGAAGGCCGGCCAGCCGGCCCGGTGACGCACAACTTGAACTGAAGGGGAACTGGCTTGGGTGTCTAGGTGGAAGCCTTCTGGCTCCTGCCTAGACACCAATTTCTTAATTTACATAATATATCTTATCAGACGTTTTCTCCACGGGGACATAGAACTCCTCCAGGGCCCCCAAGTGTTTCCCGGCCTCCAATCCCACGATTCCCTCCAAACGAACATCCTATCTATCTATAAAAGAAAGCCAGGGGTTGCGGGCGTCCTGCAACCCTCCATTTGACGCGCTGTTCACCAGCCGGCAGGAAACCATTTGTCGGGGGCCGCAAACAGTACAGACCACAAACTCCCGGTTGTGATCCAAGCTTCCGTGCTCATCTTTCAACCGGCCTATTTATAAGAACTCATGATATTATCGACACGATTAGTCCTGGCTTCGAATGTCTCCTATGAGAATCCTGAGACGTTATATCTTCTTCGAAATTGTCGGTCCCTTTTTGCTTGGCTTGCTCGTGTTCAGCTTCGTGCTGATTACTCGTGCGGCTGGCAAACCCCTGGAACTTCTGGTGCAGAAAGATGTGTCCTTCAAAGAGGTCGGGCTGATCTTCGGTTACATCATGCCCGTGATCTTCACTTTCTCCATCCCCATGTCAGTGCTTCTTGCCATCCTGATTTGTTTTGGGCGATTGTCAGCTGACAGTGAAATTACGGCTATGCGTTCTTGTGGCGTAGGGATCAAGAACCTGCTCGCTCCCGTCCTAGTCTTTTCGACTCTGGCTTGGGTAACGGCCTTAATCAACTCTACCTTCTTGGAACCTTACTGCAACTATCAGTTCAAGTTGTTGAGTTACAGCGTCATGTTGAAGTCGATCAGTTCCGAGATGAAACCCAGGGTCTTTGAAGAAGAATTTACAGATCAGGTCCTTTACATTATGGACGTATCCTCTGACCGGAACGACTGGCGTGGCATCTTCTTGGCGGACATTTCAAACCGAGACCAGCCCAAAATCACTTTGGCTCACCAAGGTCGTTTGATCAACGATCCGGTCGAAAGAAAGCTCCAACTGGAATTGAACACTGGGTCCACGCACTCGGTGGAAAGCAAGACCCCTAGGAGCTACAAGCTAGTTACGTTTAACCAGACTGAAATCCCCATTGTGCTAAGCAGTGACTTGCTTGATGAGACTCCTACAAAGAAGTCCTCGGAGATGAATGTCCTCGAGCTCTGGCGGCAACTAAAAGCCGGCTCCAACGAAGGGGTGTCTCTTTCAACCAAAGATCGTAGAGAGAGAGAGGTCGAGGTTAGCCGTCGATTGGCATTGCCGTGTTCGATCTTTGTGTTTGCTCTGGTCGGGATACCTTTGGGAGTAATCAGCAAGAGGGGCGGCAAATCCTATGGGTTCATAGTGAGCTTGGTTATCTTTTTGATTTACTACCTGGTTTTGTTTCAGGGAATCAACTTTGCCAAAAACGGGCGGATTCCGGCCTACTTGGGCCCCTGGTTGGCCAATGCTGTTTTTCTGGCGCTTGGAATCGGGTTGCTTCTCACCTCTGAGCAGCAGACTCGTGGATCACGCGTGCTGCAACACGGCAGTTATAGGCTGTCCAATTGGTTCTGGCAGGGGTTAAATCTTGGTGAAAAGACTTCAAAACTGAGCAATTTCATAGGGAATTTGCGCAGAAGCCAGCAAGGGATTCGTACTGCGCTTCCTCTAATTCTCGACAAGTATGTAGCTAAAGGCTTCTTCCTGTACTTTGCCTTGGTACTGGGTGCCTTCGTAGTGATATTTGTCGTTTTCACTTTCTTTGAACTGCTCAACGATATTGTGGAAAACAGAATTCCTGCGATTATCGTGATCAACTATTTCCGCTACCTGCTTCCCCAGATTATTTACTACATGATCCCCTTGAGTGTTCTCGTCGGTATCCTGGTCAACTTCAGTGTGATGACACGGACCTCCCAGGTGATTGCCGTCAAGGCAACTGGCGTCAGTCTCTACCGCCTGTCAGCCTCCATTCTAGTCTTGGCTGTTTTTATCAGCGGTTTTTGTTTTGCATTGCAGGAGTATTTGCTGCCCATCAGTAACCAGAAGCAGGATGCTCTCCGAGCGGTCATCAAAGGGCGAAGTCCTCAGACTTTTCGACGACCTGACCGCAAGTGGATGATGGGAGAACACAACCAAGTATTCAATTACAACTTGTTCGACGAGGACCGGAACCTTTTCGGCCAGCTCACAATCTACGAACTCGACTCGAAGAATTTTGAGATCAAGCGTCGAATTTACGCCAGCAGGGCGACCTGGGACACGGAAAAACAGGGTTGGTTCCTGGAGGATGGCTGGGTCCGCAATTTCGATGTGGTACACCCTATGGAGATCAGCTTTCGCGAATTTAAGCGTGAGAGTTTTTCTGAATTCAGTGAGAGCCCCCAATATTTCAAGAAAGAAGTGAAAGCTTCTTCTCAGATGGATTATCGAGAACTCCGTGGTTACATCCAGGATCTTGAGCGAAGCGGTTTTGACGTGGTGAAATTGAGCGTAGCTCTACACAAGAAACTCTCTTTCCCCTTTGTGAGTCTGATCATGTGTACAATTGCCATCCCCTTTTCTTTCTCCACCGGCCGCCATGGATCTCTGTATGGAATCGGGTTGAGCATCATGATTGGGATTGGATACTGGTTGACTCTGGGCTTCTTTGAACAGGTGGGAGGAGCCGGGAAGCTGGTTCCTTTCCTGGCGGCATGGGCGCCAAATCTTATCTTTGGCGCCGGGGGCGTGTACCTATTATTCAATATCGAGACCTGAGTGCAGTATACCCGAGGATCGAGAATCGAGGATCGAAAGTGAAGATTCAGAACGTGTACCTGCGATCACTCCTTCCATTTTGAACTTCCAACTCGCAACCCCCAGATCTGGCTAAGTTCCTTCTGACCAGGACTCCAAGTAGCGGGTCTGTTCGGGGGTCAATGTGTCAATCGTCACTCCCATTGCCACCAACTTGAGCCTGGCAATTTCGCGGTCGATCTCAGGCGGTACAGGATAGACCTTTTTCTCAAGGCTCTGGTGGTTCCTAAACAGGAACTCGGCCGAGAGAGCCTGATTGGCAAAGCTCATATCCATCACCGAGGCTGGATGACCCTCGGCGCTGGACAGGTTGATGAGTCTTCCCTCCCCCAGCAGGAAGATCTTCCGGCCATCAGTCAACAGGTATCCCTCCACGAATTCACGAGCTTCTCGATGACTCTTCGAAAGACTCTGCAAAGCAGGAATATCGATCTCTACGTTAAAATGACCTGAATTACAAACCACCGCCCCATCCTTCATAACTTCAAAGTGCTCTTTGCGGATTACCTTCTTGTTCCCAGTGACCGTGACAAACACATCGCCCACGCGAGAAGCCTCCAACATATTCATCACCTGGTAGCCGTCCATGAGCGCCTCCAGAGCTTTAGTTGGGTCCACCTCGGTTACGATGACCTTGGCCCCTAAGCCACGCGCCCGGCTGGCAACGCCGCGGCCGCACCACCCATATCCGGCGACTACAACGTTCAGGCCGGCAAAAAGGAGGTTGGTAGCACGAATGATACCGTCCACAGTGGATTGCCCAGTCCCGTATCGGTTATCAAACAGATGCTTCGTATTAGCGTCATTGACTGAAATCACGGGGAATTTCAATACGCCATCATTGGCCATGCTTCGCAGTCGAATGACACCCGTTGTCGTTTCTTCGGTTCCCCCCATGACATTCCCCAGCAGTTCGGTGCGGGAGGAATGCAGGGTCGAAACTAAGTCAGCTCCGTCATCCATAGTGATGTGAGGCCGGTGATCCAGCGCCCCTGTAATATGACTATAGTAGGTCGAATTGTCTTCGCCCTTGATGGCAAAAACCGAGATCCCAAAGTCTTTCAGTAGAGAAGCCGCTACATCATCCTGGGTGCTGAGCGGGTTAGAGGCACATAAAACGACTTCTGCACCTCCGTCACGCAGCGTGGTGATCAGGTTGGCAGTCTCTGTAGTGACGTGCAGACAAGCCGACAGCCTCAATCCTTTCAGAGGCTTCTCGGCCAGGAAACGCTTGCGAATTAAGCCAAGCACCGGCATGGACCGCTCTGCCCATTCAATTCGTTTCCTACCTTTTTCTGCCAAGTTCAAGTCTTTTACATCCGACTTCCCTTTTGTCTCAATCGCCATCAGTCACTGCCTCCTCAAATATATTTGATTGAATGAGCTCACGCCTCTGCAAGGAGCATCAAAGCTACCACACCTGCAGGGGTCTGTAAAGCACCGTCATCCAATAAAGGAGCGTTGACACTGTGCCCGTAGAGCCTTCATAATAGTATGAATTAAACCCGGGAGATTAGTTCAACCGAGGCGATCTACTAAACGAGGACGGATACTCCTGACGAAAGCGGGAATTCAATTTGAGATGCAGACTAAGCAAGCAGAGGTAGTTCGCGTAGGATTCAATGCAGTGCAGCAAGCCCTGGCGCGTGGACGGGAGTATCTGCTAACACTCCAGGGAGATGACGGCCACTGGCGCGGAGAGCTTGAGGGGGATACCATCCTCGAATCCGAGTATATTTTGACGATGCATTTTATCGGTCGAACGGAGGAAGACCGGGTTCGGAAGTCGGCCAAGTACCTGGTCGAAAGAGCGTTGCCTGAAGGTGGATGGTCCACTTACCCTGGTGGGCCACCTGAGGTCAGCGCCTCAGTCAAGGCATATTTCGTTCTCAAACTCTTGGGCCATGGCATGAATGCTCCCTACATGGTGAAGGCGCATCGAGTGATCCGTGAGTTGGGGGGCCTGTCAGCCACAAACAGTTTTACGCGCCTCTATCTCGCCATTTTTGGCCAGGTTCCTTGGGAGCGCTGTCCTGCTGTCCCTCCAGAATTGATCCTGTTGCCCAAATGGTTCCCTGTCAACCTTTACGAGATGTCCTCCTGGTCGCGAGGGATTGTTGTTCCCCTCGCTGTTATCTGGGCGAGCAAGCCGTATTGTCCCGTGCCGGACTGGGCGCAGATTTCAGAATTATGGACTGATGATGCCCCTCGCTATAACTCAAAGTCGCGATTCTGGTGCAACTTCTTCAGGGGCATTGACATGGCGCTTCGCTTTCTGGAGAGGCACCAGATGACTCCCCTGCGAGAGCAGGCACTTACAACCTGCCAGAAATGGATGATTGACCACTTCGAGAAGAGCGACGGCATCGGAGCCATTTTCCCTCCCATCATCAACTCCATCATTGCTCTTCGGTGTCTGGGTTATCCGCTGGACCACCCGCTTATGCAATCCCAAGTCAAGGAACTTGAGAGGCTGGAAATTGAAGAAAGAGAAACCCTGCATGTGGCCCCCTGTTTTTCTCCGGTGTGGGATACAGCCTTGACGATGGTTGCTCTTGAGGAGTCCGGACTCGAGGCCGGTCATGGCTCACTCACAAAGGCCGCCGAATGGCTTTTGTCCAAAGAGGTCCGTACTATTGGGGATTGGAAAGTCAAGAATCCGCGAGGAGAACCGGGCGGCTGGTACTTCGAATACGCCAACGAGCTTTATCCCGATGTGGATGACACTTTCCAGGTACTGACTGCATTGGCAGGAATGGCCTTCCAGGACGAGGCTCTGGAGCAGGAAAAAGACCAAGCTATGGAGCGCGCCCTCAAGTGGGTGTTAACCATGCAGAATGACGATGGAGGCTGGGCTTCCTTTGACCGGAACTGTAACCGCCAGTTCCTGACACAGATCCCCTTTGCCGACCACAACGCTATGATCGATCCCAGCACCAGTGACATTGTGGGACGGGGACTGGAAACCCTGGCAATCCTGAGATTCCGAAGAGACGATGCACGGGTCCGGAGGGCCATCGATTTTCTCTACAAAGAGCAGGAGCCCGATGGCACTTGGTTCGGCCGATGGGGGTGCAATTATATTTACGGAACCTGGCTGGCTTTGCGAGGACTGGAATGCATCGGGGAAGATTTGCAGCAGCCCCATCTACAGAAAGCCGCAGCGTGGTTGCGATCCATCCAGAACCCGGACGGAGGATGGGGAGAATCGCTGCAAAGTTATGAAGATCCCAATGAAAAAGGTAAAGGTGGCAGTACTCCTTCCCAAACAGCCTGGGCCTTAATGGGGCTGATGTCCACGGGAGATTCCGGCAGTCTCAACCTCCGCCGAGGCATTGATTATTTGACAAGGACCCAGAGGAAAGATGGGTCTTGGGAAGATGAATTCTGGACGGCCACAGGGTTCCCCAAAGTGTTTTACCTTCGCTATCACCTCTATGCGAGCTATTTCCCGGTTCAGGCCTTGGGGCGGTACTTACGCCTCGTCAATCAGCAGACTGCCTCAAGGCCGGGTGGGAATGGCTCCCGGAGATAGATTTCAACAGAGACTTTGGATTATGCGATTCCCTTTGCATTTGACCACCGATTCGATCAAACACCAGGTGCGTAACGCGCTAAAAGGAAATCGCCGTTTCCCCATGGTGTTGATGCTGGAGTCGCTCTATACTTGTAATCTGGCCTGCCTGGGTTGTTCGACCGAACGGCATACAGGGAAACTGGAAGACCGCCTGCCGCTGGATCGCGGCCTGGAAGCGGTCGATCGGTGTGGAGCGCCGGTGGTTTCGCTTTGTGGCGGCGAACCGACGCTTTACCCGGAACTCAAGCCGTTGATCGAAGGGATCATTGCGCGCAAGCGCCATATTTACCTCTGCACGAATGCCCTCCTGCTCGATACGAAGGTATACGACAGAATCCCGCCCAACAAACGCTTGACCCTCAACATTCACCTGGACGGCATGAAGGCCACTCATGATCTGGTCTGTGACCGTAAGGGTGTTTTCGATAAGGCATTGGCGATGGTCAAAGAGGGTAAGCGGCTGGGGTATCACGTCACGACGAACACGACGATCTTCAAGGAAACCGAGGTCCGGGAGATTGAGGAAATGTGTGAGTTGGTGACGGCCCTGGGAGTGGATGGAATCCTGATCGCACCTGGATACCATTATGAATCAGTCGAACGGAATATTTTCATGGCCCGGCAGGAAATTCACGAGAAATTTAAGCGGGTTCTAGAGCTTTCCCGCCGCTATCGTCTGAGTTCCACTCCCATGTATCTTGAGTTTGCCGCCGGACTGCGCAACTATAAATGCTCGCCCTGGAGTACAGTCACCCTCACTCCGCGTGGCTGGAAAGGCCCCTGCTATTTGATCGGCAAGCACTATTTCGATACCTGGGAGGAATTTTGGGCGGGCGTCGATTGGGAATACTGGGAATCGCGGCAGGACCGGTTGTGCCAGAACTGCCTGATGCATAGCGGATTTGAAGCCTCGGCCGTTTTGGAACTCAAGAAGAGTCCACGCGACATGTTGCGCATGGCGGCGTGGAATCTGCTGGGCTGAAGATGAGGGTCTTCCTGACGGGAGCCACGGGCTTCGTGGGATCCCATTTGGCCCGCCTGCTTGTCCAGCGCGGGCATGAGGTTGCCTGCCTGGTGCGGCCTTCCAGCCGCCTGCAAAATCTGTCTGACGTTCCGCTTGACATTCTTCCTGGCGACTTGCGCGATCCCTACAGTATCCATGCCGCGATGACGGGTTGCCAGACCGTCTACCACTGTGCGGCTGACTATCGTCTCTGGTGCCCCAAACCGGATGAAATGCATGCCATTAATGTAAGTGGCACTCGCAATGTGCTGGAAACCTCCTATGCCCTCGGAGTGGAGCGTGTGGTTTACACCAGTACAGTAGGCTGTCTGGGACTGAATCCAGATGGGAGTCCTGCCAATGAGGAGACTCCCACCTCGATTGACAAGATGGTCGGCCCTTACAAGCGGTCCAAATTCCTGGCCGAGCGCGAGGCCGAACGTTGGATTAAAAAAGGTCTGCCAGTGGTCATTGTCAACCCCAGTACTCCTGTCGGGGATGGCGACATCAAGCCTACGCCCACGGGGAAGATCATTGTCGATTTCCTGCGCGGTAAGATGTTCGGCTACGTTGAGACCGGGATGAACCTCATCGACGTCCGGGACGTGGCAGAAGGCCATCTGTCCGCCGCCGAGCGCGGCCGCGTCGGCGAGAAGTACATCCTGGGAAATCAGAATCTCCTGCTAAAGGAGATTTTCGGACGTCTTTCGAACCTCACGGGTATCCCCTCCCCCACCCTGCGAGTTCCCTTTTGGTTTGCAATAGCTTTCGCTCGACTGGAGAATTTCTGGACAGGACGCCTTCGCCATCGGGAACCGCTGGCCCCTCTGGAAGGCGTCCGCATGTCTCGCCACAAGATGTGGTTCGATAGCAGCAAGGCTCGTCGAGAACTTGAATTGCCGCAGAGTCCGGTGGATGGGGCCCTGGAACGTGCAGTCAGCTGGTTCAAACAGCATGGCTACGTCTGATCCCGTTTCCGAAAAGAATCGGCGTTTTCGTTGGGCCGTGGTTGCAGCTTTGAAGCGTGAATTGGCCCCGCTGCGGCATTGCTCTTCTCCTCACCTGCTGCTGATTGAGACTGGAATGGGCCAGCTCAATGCAGACTGGGTGGTCCGTCAGCTTTTCAACCAGAAAGCCGTACAAGCAGTGATTAATATCGGATTAGCTGGCGCCCTTTCACCCGCGCTGCAATTGGGTGATCTGGTGATTGGAGAGGAAGTGCGGAGCACCTCTTCATTCGCTCCCACGCCGGCTCTGCTGCAGGCCGCATCGCAGGTCAAACTGGATGGTGTTAGAGCCCACACCGGCATCATTATCACACAGGACGAGATACTCTGGCGAGCGTCAGACAAGCGGAGGCTGGCCCTCGAGCTTCCTTCTGGTACAGTTGGTTGCGTAGACATGGAATCGGCGGCTGTGGCTACAGTCTGTGACCAACATCAAATTCCTTTCCTGGCAGTGCGTTCTATTAGCGACCGTCTGGATGAAGACTTACCTGCGGACTTCAATCGCTTTCGTGGCCGAAATGGAAACCTGGCGATAGGCAAGCTCCTGGCCTCCTCCGCTCTACACCCCGCTTCCCTGCCCGGCCTCGTGGAACTTCGTCGCCGTACGTGTCTCTGCGCCGAGCACCTGGCCCGCTTTGTGGAGCAGTTGGTACAGACAAGCATCGCGGGGATGTGACAGGAAATTCTCTTACGAATGAAAATGTGGATTTGGTGGGGACGGCTGGCCCCAGCCGTCCCCACTTTTGAAAAGCGGCGCGTGGGGCCACCGCGCTCTAGTGCGCCTGAAAGCGTGCTTGATCAGAGAGGTGGAAGTCCTCTCCAGGCATATGCTCTCCGGCCTGAAACCAACTGCTACTGCGTCGCCGTGAGGCGGGTGGGGAGCTGCAGGAGGTGAACGATCCATCCGTAGGATAACGAACTCGATTTGGCCTTCCAGCGTCGGCGAGCCTGCTAGGGAAGGGTGAAGCTTAGACCCACGGCAGTAGGGGAACTGGACGAGATGAATGGTAGCGTGCGAACTCGACGGCCAGGGCCTGGGGGTGGTTGGAGGCGGAGGGATCGGAAGGTCAGACACGTGACTCAGGGAGACCTGTCGGTGGCCAGAGACGGAGTTCATGCTGCCGCAAGGTGCCGAAGAGCCGGGCCGACAGGAGTTAGAGCGCCCATAGTTGCGAAGAACTCTCGTAATGGAGAGAGAAGCTGTGAAAAAATTAAGAAATCCGGAAAAGCGTCGTGTGAGGGCACACGGCCTACACTCATTCCAAAGGTCTTGCAATCACTTTGTAGGCCGGGTCCCCCGACCCGGCGCATTTTTTCACAGCTTCAGGGAGCGAAGGG
This sequence comes from Terriglobia bacterium, assembly GCA_035541995.1. Classification (GTDB taxonomy): domain Bacteria; phylum Acidobacteriota; class Terriglobia; order Versatilivoradales; family Versatilivoraceae; genus DATKMG01. Next base: position 329 of record DATKMG010000671.1, on the reverse strand, counting down.
CTGGACTCCGTGAGGCCGAATGGCTCCCACCTCCCGGTCCGTCTCGTGTTCGCGCGTGGTCCACCGCTGCTCACACCTGAAGACATCCCCGCCTAAACAACCACCGTAATCGGCCAGGTCGATTCAGGATCGGCTCCGCCAGGAGCCGAATGTTTGTAGCAAACCACGCCCATTCTCTAATTGGTTTCTGTCGCGAAAAGCCTGAAAAACGGCATAAATACGGATGTTGGAAGCGGCGAACAGATTGGGCTTCTCTCTGCGACAATGGAGTTGTCCCCTCGTTCTAGAGCCGCAGACTCCTTGAGGGGCAGGAGTCTGCGCTACTCCTC
>DATKMG010000670.1:0-6584 GCA_035541995.1 Terriglobia bacterium | reverse complement strand
CCTTTTTAGTGTGGGAGCCGATCTCCGAGCGGCGACCATAATTTGGCCGAGGACTTCGCCGCGCGGAGCGCGGCTCCCACATTGATATTTTCATGTTACGTGGTGCCCCTCCGAGGGGCATGAAAGGCTCTCATGAAAATCCCCCTTAGAAAAGGGGGTCGGCAGCCGAGGGTGAAGCCCTTGAGAAGGCTTCACGGGGGGTTGTCCTTTTGCCGGGAGGGCCGGTCGTTCCGGGAAAGAGACAATCCCCTCGCCCCCTTCAAAGGGGGAATCGGGCACTTTTCCATCCGCGGGGCTGAGCTTGAGAAGGTCAGGCGACACTCTTATCTAAATTATAAAGAGGGACCCACGCTCCAGGCAAATATGGTGAAGCGGATAGATAGATTGTTCAAGATTATTGAAAGTCCTATCAACAGAAGGAGACTCTGAAATGAAGATTCGTCTTGTGCTGTCAGTTTGTTTGTTGCTGATTCTTGCCGTGGTTTCCAACCTGCAAGCCCAGGTGGGAACTGAAGGCTCGATATTGGGGACTGTTAAAGACGCATCGGGAGCGGTTGTCGCCGGTGCTGAAGTGACGGTCACCAATCTGGATACCGGTCTGAAGAAGACCGCCGTGTCTGACACATCGGGGGACTTCCAAATCCTGGCACTGCCGCGAGGCCCCTACTCAGTGACCGTTGCTTTTACAGGATTCAAAACCTGGTCAGTGGAACGAACCGAATTGAGCCTGGGAGAGCTTAAGCGGCTGACTCCAACCCTGGAGGTTGGCGAGATTAATCAAAAGGTCACCGTCGAGGCGCAAGCCGAAATGATTCAAACAGAGAAAGGTTCCGTAGAATCTGTGGTCGAGCAAAAGCAGATCGTGGAACTGCCTCTGAATGGAAGGAACCCGGTTGAGCTGGTGAGAATCATTCCGGGGATGCGTTATGGGGGGCAGGACGGAGGCCAGGGTGAGCGGGCCTTCAGAGTTCAAGGCCTGGGAGCCCGGGACGATATGAACGAGTTCCAGGTTGACGGAATGAACTCAAATGCCGGGATGGACGAGGGAGGGATTGCAATCCCTAACATAGATACTATTGCGGAATTCAACATCGAAACTTCCAACTTCAGCGCCGAGCACGGTCGGAACCCGATCCAGGTCCTGTCGGTCACCAAATCAGGCACCAATGCCTTCCACGGATCCGCCTGGGAGTTCCTAAGGAACGATAAGTTGGATGCGTTTAACACTTTTGCCAAGACTCCGGGGGCCAAAAAACCCAAGTTGCGTCGAAATCAGTTCGGAGGCAGCGGGGGCGGGCCGATCATCAAGAACAAAACCTTCTTCTTTGCCAGTTATGAGGGAACCCGCATCCGCCAGGACCAGATCTACAACTCGTATACTATTAACCCGGCTTATCTTCAGGGCGATTTTTCCTCTCTGGGAAAACCAATCATTGACCCGGTGACCAAGGCGCCTTTTCCGAACAACCTGATTCCAGCCGATCGGATTTCAGACGCCTCTAAGTTCTTTTTTCCCTACATCCTGCAGCCGAATTCTCCAGGCAATCTGTTCAAGGCGATTGCGCCAGTGCCGAGCAACACCAATGAGTTTACGGTGCGAGTGGACCATCAGTTTACAGACAAGCAGCGGATTTATGGCCGGTATTATTACAATAAGTGGACCAATACCCAGCCTCAATACAAACCTGACGTTACGGAGGACTATGACACCAAGCAACAAAGCGTGGTTATGAACTATACCTACGCCATGACGCCCAACACTCTATTCACCGTGGGCGGCAACTATCTTCGCTCTCTGAACTTGTTGAGTTCGCCGGTTGTGGGAACTGAGAATTTGACGGAAGAGGCTGGCATCCATGGTTTTCCGACGGCCGGGCGAGATGCCTTTGTTGGACTCCCCTCAGTCTGGTTTTCCGGCTATACAGGGTTTGCTCCCCCGTGGGGCGTGAATGGCCGGCTCTGGTTTGAGTCCCACGGTTGGAAGGTCAGCGCCAACTTGATTCGCCGTTCACATTCCCTGGTTTTTGGTTATGAGTACAATGACCGGTCCACTTACGGCCGCCATGGATCGTGCTGCTCGCGTGGGAACTTTACTTTTAACGGCCAGTATACGGGAGATGGATTTGCGGACTACTTGTTGGGTTTGCCTAGTGAAGGTGGGAGGAATTATCCTCTCCAAACCTTCGGGATGCATGATTCTCCTTATACCGCGTTGTACGCCCAGGATTTCTGGAAGGTTACTCCGAATCTGACCGTGAATCTCGGTGTTCGGTGGGATTACTGGCAGGAGAAGACAGCAGTTCGGGGGAATGCAGCTACTTTTGACTCGACTACAGGGAAGATCGTTGCAGGTGAGGTGAATGGGCAGGTGGACTTGACTTCCCAGCCCGTTGCCCCCTACCTGTCTGCGGCGACTGCCAACTTGTGGATTCCTGCATCACAGGCAAACTTGCCCGAGGGTCTTTTTCAAGGAAACGGTTTTGTGTCGCCGCGTGTTGGCATAGCCTGGCGTCCCTTTGGGGACAACAAGACGGTCGTTCGTGCCGGGTACGGCATTTTTACCAGCAGTTTCCGGGGGAATATAACGGCCTCCTCCATCGTCGGGCCGCCTTACTGGACTTACGAATATGCTTACTGGAGTACTGCGGAGATGAAGCGCTGGGAGACAGTCTGGCCGGATAATCCCACGTCTTTCGTGTCGCCTTCGGTTCAGGCGGCGGACCCGCGGGTCGAGAGCCAAAAGAGCAATGAGTGGAACCTCTCCGTTCAAAGAGAATTGCCAGGGAAGTCAGCCTTGACGGTGTCTTACGTGGGGAACAACAGCTACCAACTGATCACCCAGACCGATCTGGACGCGGTGCCGCCAGGCACATATTCGGATCTGCAGGCTGCCAAGCCCTATCCAGAGCTGGGGGGGATCTTGATTTATCGGAATATCGGGAAAGCCTGGTACAACGCGTTTCAGATGAAATGGGAAAAGCGTTTTGCTGACGGTTTTTCTTATATGGCCTCCTATTCCTTCTCCAAGAATACCGGAGAAGCCGCGGATGGCATTGGGAACCAACCCACACCTTTTGCACCGGAGGGATACAACCGTGGGCGTTCAAGCCTGGATCGCACCCATATCCTGTCACTCAATGGGATCTACGAACTCCCCTTTGGCAAAGGCAGAAAACACCTGAATGACATTAATGCCGTGGGGAATGCCATCTTAGGGGGCTGGCAGATATCGGGGATTTACAACTTTACTTCGGGTTCACCCCTCACCTTCTACACGCCTGGTGGTACTCTTGGAAATGGTTATGGGACACGGGCCAATCTCGTCGGGGAACTCAGTGTTCCCAATCCCAGTTCGAGCCAGTGGTTTAATCCAGCAGCCCTGGCGCCGGCTCCACACCTTGCTTACGGGAGTTCGGGGATAGGAATCTTCGATGGTCCTGCCAGTCACGTGCTGGACACAAGTCTATCCAAGAGATTCCAGATCACAGAAAACAAGTTCATACAGTTCCGCTGGGAAATGTTCAATATGCCCAACACCGTGAACCTGAATAACCCGAATACGACTCAAGGTCAGGGTTCGACAGGAAAGATCTTCTCTGCCGGACCCGCCCGGAGTATGCAGTTCGGTTTGAAGTTTATTTTCTAACCTCGATGAAGGTTCGGCTTTCAGAAGCCTGGCATTCCAGTGAATGCCAGGCTTTTTTTGTTGGTGGCGACGATGTATTTGAGGTGTAATGGTTTTGGTCTTCTGCAATAGACGGACTTTTGGTTACCTTTGGAGTGCGTCAGCTTACTCTGATCTTCACCCATAAGTCTGTTGCATGGCACGGGGGCCACGGAGCAAAGCGTGTCTCCGGAGGAGACTTTGGAGATTGGACATTATTGCGGCCGCATCGCGGCTGCCTGACTGTAGGCCGGCCTTTCAAGGCCGGCATCGCATTCCAATCTACCAGTACGTCGCGGAGCGACGATTGAATGAAATGTTAGGTCAACCGTCGCGACGCGACGAACGGGAATTTACGGGCCAAGGCCACCGGCCTTAAAAGGCCGGTCTAAAATCATCTGGCCGCTCCGCGGCCCGCGCCGGCAGAGCGTGTGACGGAGGTCCCACGCGTCGACGGCGCTTTGGCTTCATATGGATGCAAACCTTTTTCGGAAGGTCTTCTATGAAAATGCGGTTCTGAATGTGGGAGCCGCACTCCGTGCGGCGACGTCTCGCCTGAGTGAAAGACCGCTGAAGTCGCAGCTCGGAGATCGGCTCCCACACTCGCCCCCCAAGACCCTCATTTTCATCCGCGGTGGTGAGCAACCGTCGCCCCGACGGAGCGGGGCCCTCCAGCATTTTCATGGACCGTGGTGACCTGCGTAGTGCATCGTGCACTTTTGAGTTAGTATTCACAATCAAAGTCCAAAGCGGTGTCGCGCGCGGGACCCGTGTCCCGCACTTGCCACCGCGGTCCAAAAAGACAACGACAAAATAACTCATGGCTCGATTGCTTGCATTGTGTGTCTTCCTTCTAGCTCAAGGGACAAGCTCTCTGGCTTTTCCCAAGCCCGAATCGCCCTATTACCAGGAAGCGATCGAGAAGTATCGTGACAAGGACTATTCGGCGGCTCTGGCGGCTGCAAAGCGAGCCTTGCAGGAAGACGATAACAATGCTTCCTATCGCCACATCTATGGACTGGCGCTGGCTGCACTTGACCAGTTCAGAGAAGCCGAAGAGAACCTTCAAAAAGCCATTGCGCTCGAGCCTGCCGAGGCCAATTTCCATTACGACTATGGTTATGTTCTCTGTCAGCAGAAAAAATATGATCAGGCTGTTCCCGTTTTGCAGCGAGCTGTTGAACTTGATGGGGAAAATCTGATGGCTCGTTTCCTGCTGGGGAAGGCCTATGTCATCAGCCACGATTCCCTGCACATTGAGAATTTCAGCCAGCTGGCCCTCGAGCAGTTCAAATTCATTGCCGGGAGGAACCCCCGTTTCCCAACTGTTCACCTTCACATGGCCATGATTTACTCCAACGGTGGCCATGAGGATGAAGCGCTCCAGGAGCTGACCGTCGAGCTGGAACTATCCCCCAAGAACGTCCAGGCCCGAATGGAAATGGGAGAAATCCTGCTGAAGAGGGGGGAGGCCGACAAAGCCTACGAACATCTGGTCCAGGCAGAAAAAGAGGCCCCCACCATGCCGCTTGTCCATTACGACCTGGCGATGGTTTACCGTAAGAAGGCTCAAACGGCAGAAGCGATCAAGGCGGCTCAGAAGTGCGTCGAACTCGACCCCAACTTTGTGGAGGGGCATTATCTACTGGCCCAGCTCTACCGGCAAACGGGTCAGCCGGAGCTTGCCCGCCAGGAAATGACTCTGTTCCAGGAAATCAAGAAGAAGGGATCTCAGTCCCCAGGGTTTGGTCACCAATGATTGCGCTTCCTTGCCGTGCCCGTGTCGGCCTCTGGTTATTACTTGGGGCGCTCTCGCTGGCGGCTTTTCGACCCCGCGCTCAAGATCTCCAGATCCCTCAATTCATCGATATCACTGCCTCTTCAGGGATTTCCTTTCATCACATCAGCGGCGAAGCCTCCGTCAAACATTACATCTTTGAAGCCAAAGGGGGAGGTGTGGGAGCTTTCGACTTTGACAACGATGGGTGGATGGACATTCTCCTGGTTCAGGGATCGACATTGGAGAGATTCAAGCAGGGCAAAAACCCCGGGCCAGTTCTTTACCGGAACAAGCGAGATGGAACATTTGAGGATGTGACGGCGAAGTCGGGACTCAAAGCGGAGCAGAGCGGATGGGGAATGGGGGTTACTTTTGGGGATTATGACAACGATGGGTTCGCTGACATCTACTTGACCTGTTTGGGCCCCAATATCTTGTACCACAATAATGGGGACGGGACATTTTCGGATGTGACGGACAGAGCAGGGGTGGGCGATGCGAGGTGGGGTACTTCGGCGGCCTTTGGCGATTATGACCAGGATGGCTACCTGGATCTTTATGTGTGTAATTACCTCGACATGGACTTGAACCATTTGCCCCCGCCCGGCGTGGGCCAATTCTGCACCTATCTGGGGGAGTCGGTATTTTGTGGCCCAAGGGGAATTCCGGGCGCCGCTGATGTCCTCTATCACAACAACGGAGATGGGACTTTTACCGACGTTTCCATGAAGACCGGAGCCCTGGACCGCAAACGCCTTCCGGGATTGGCCGTTGTCTGGGCCGACGTGGATAACGACGGTGACCTCGACCTTCTTGTAGGCAATGATGCAGAGCCTAACTACCTTTTTGTCAACAATGGCAATGGGACCTTCACGGAAAAGGGTCTGGTGGCAGGACTCGCTCTAAGCGGGGATGCGCGAGCGCAGGCTAACATGGGCATAGATGTTGCCGATTACGCCAATGACGGCTTGATGGATGTTTTTATAACCCATTTTGCCGGGGATTACAGCACTCTCTACCACAATGAGGGAAATCTCGTGTGGGAAGACGCAACGCTCAAATCGCAATTGAGAAGGACCTATGGCCTATTGGTGAGCTGGGGAACTCGATTTGCCGACTTCAATAACGATGGATGGGTGG
>DATKMG010000669.1:0-4192 GCA_035541995.1 Terriglobia bacterium | reverse complement strand
ACGGCCAGGATGAATTCCGGCTTAGGCCGAATTTTACACTCAGTTTCGGTTTGCGCTGGGACGTGATGGGTTGGATCCGCGAACGGCACAATGCCCTTGCCAACATAGATCTGGGTGTACCGAATCCGGAAGCGCCCACCTATATGGGACGGCTGGAGTACATGGGGTCTGAATACCATCCGGACCGGAATGTCTTTCCTGCCAACAAGAACAGTTTTGGACCGCGCTTCGGCTTCTCCTGGTCCCCAGGAAGCAACGGAAAAACCGTCATCCGCGGGGGCTATGGCATGATTTATAGCAACAGCATGTCTGCTGTGTTCGGCCAGGGCTTGGGTGCCGTCAGCACGCCAGGATTTTCGGTCCCTGTCACGATTCCGGTGACGGATCCGAGCTATTTGACGCCGGGCTTCATCTTGAGCCAGGGAGCCCCGAGCCTCATTTTGCCGGACTTGAGCGAGAATCAGAAGACTCAGGCCCAGTTGCTGGGTAAGTCGATGTTCCCATTTGAAAAGGCCCCTCACGATCCTGCGGTCCAACAGTGGAGTCTTTTTGTACAGCGTGAGCTTCCCGGCAACATGATGATCAGCGGCGGGTATGTGGGAAGCCACGGGACCCACTTGATGGGAGATGAGATCTCAAACATCGATATCGTTCCCACCAAGACCCAACAGCAATTGAGAAGCCTGATCAACAACAATTATCCGGGAGACCCGGCGCTTGCGCCACTCTATGGCTGTGATGTGGATTCCAGCACAGGCAAGTCAATGTGTCCGGGCTATTACAGCCTGGAGCGATACCCCCAGTACTACTCGATTCAACCTCAAATGCGGCCCGATGGCGTCAATTCCTACAATTCCGGCCAATTCAGATTCGAAAAACGTCCCTCTCACGGGCTGAGTTTCCTGGTGGCTTATACCATTTCCAAGAATATGGTTAGCGCCGGCCTGGGGGCTTTGGTGGCCAACACTACCGGGCCAACCACAATTAGCTCGAAGGGTGTTGGGCGGATTGCCTTTGTTCCAGGCGCAGCCGGAGGTGGTGTGGCCGACGGCAGCACGCATACCTGGGCCAATGACCCCGACAACCGGAGGGCTGCTATCAGCCTTTCGCCGGATGACACGCCCCAAGTCTTCAACGTCGCCGCCACCTATGAATTCCCGCTGGGGAAGGGCAAGCGCTTCATGAACCAGGGCGGTTTGGCCAATGCTATTTTCGGAGGATGGAAATGGACCCAGAACTGGAATGCCCAGAGCGGCGTTCCCATGTTCTTTTCAAACTGCTGCTCCAGCAACGGCGTCTACAGCAGGCGCCTCAATCAAATTGGCGACCCGAGTGCCGGGCGTTCCAGCAACCGGACCCAGCAGGAAGAACAATACTATAATGGCAATGCATTTACCCCTCCGTATGGACCTGATCAACCAACCATTACCGCCCTTTCCACGGGTGTATGGGCGGACGGGAGCCCGGTGGATTATGACAAAGTAGACGGCTGGTGGTCATTCGGTAATGCATCCATCCGGCCCACCGGTGGACGCACACCAGGTTACTGGAACATGGATATGGCGCTTGCCAAGAGCTTTTATCTGACGGAAAGCCGCTTCTTCACATTCCGCTGGGACATCTACAATGCCTTTAACCACATGAATCTCGGCATCCCCAATAGTGGATGGTGTTTGCCGCCGAATCCTGACGGCAGCACGGATCTCGTTCACCAGTTTGGCTGTCAGTTTGGACGAATCACCAATGTCCAGACCGATCCCAGAGGGATGCAGTTCTCTCTCAGGTTCCAGTTTTAAGGTAAGGCACCAGTTTGCAGGTGCCGCGGTTTCAAGGGAATTGTTCATGAACCGACAGTGACTGCGGTGCCTCGAGGTACCATCCTAGTTCAGTAGTGCGGACCCGTACGGGGGGCCGACGGTTTTTGACGATTGAATACCGTTCTCTGCCATATGTCAAAGCCGCGGACCCGTCCCCGGGTCTGCGCTACCAAGCCTTCGATGGAAGAAGATCAAGCTCGCAAGGTCTCTCCTGCCCTTATGCAAAGATATCCCCCGAGAAATGTGGGAAAAGGAGTCGCTTGCATTAGCCGGCTCATGCTCTTGATTATGCCGTTGGGCATGCTGGCTTGTTCAAAGGTCGACAGTAACGCTGGACAGTCGCGGCAGAGTGCCCACCGTGAAGTCAATCTTCTCCTCGTCACCATCGACACCCTGCGAGCCGACTATGTATCCTGCTATGGGGGAAACAAAGTCGATACTCCTGCAATCGACGGGCTGGCTGCTCGCGGGGTCCGGTTCAGCCAAGCATTTGCGCAAGTCCCCTTGACGCCTCCGTCGCACGCTTGCATTCTTACTGGAACTTATCCTCCAGTGCACAGGCTTCGGGACCTGGAAGGGTTTGTACTCGACGACCGCTTGCCAACTCTGGCTACTATCGCCCAGTCCGCCGGCTTCCGCACAGCCGCCATCGTTGCCGCGGCCGTGCTCAGCCGTCAATACGGGTTGAGTCGCGGATTCGATTCCTATGCCGACGACATAAAGGCGGCAAAGGGTAAAGCTCCGAGCCGGGGTATAGTGGCCGAGCTTCGGGGAAATGTAGTGACGGAGCGGGCGATAGGCTGGCTGGAGAAATTTCAACAGGAGAACACCAAGCAGCGGTCCGTGACGAGGTTCTTTCTCTGGGTCCATTATTTTGATCCCCACTATCCGCATGACCCCCCGGTACCCTATCGCTCCCGCTATCCTCGAGACCCGTACGGAGGAGAAGTCGCTTATGTGGACGAACAATTTGGAGTGCTACTGAATTGGCTTTCAAGCCATCGATTGGCTGAAAATACCCTGGTCATGCTTCTCTCAGATCACGGGGAGAGCTTGGGGGAACACGGAGAATACACTCACGGTGTTTTCCTTTATGATTCCACCATGCACATCCCGATGATTCTGGCTGGTCCTGGCATCTCGAAAGGCCATGTCATCACTCAGCAAGTTCGGACCATCGACGTGATGCCGACCCTGGTGGATTATTTGGGCCTCTTCCCTGGGAATCAAGTCCAGGGACAAAGTCTTATGCCCGCTATCGCAGACGGGAAAGCGGTTCCTACCCAATATTCCTACATGGAGACTCTCTATCCAAAAACGCACCTGGGATGGTCTGAATTGCGCGGCATGCGCACCGAAGAATGGAAACTGATCCTGGCGCCCAAAGCAGAGCTTTTCCAATTGAAAGCAGACCCGGCTGAGTCCCGCAATCTCTTACAACAATACCCGGCCCAATCTGATCATCTTCAGAAAAAGGTTTGGGAAGTGGCGGGTATTCCACGGGGAAATGAGACTCTCGAAATTCAGCCCTTCAGTGAACAGACCCGGGAGGAACTTCGCTCCCTTGGCTATGCGAGTTCCGGCACTTCCCAAAAGCTGGTGCTCGGGCAGTCTGGTCCTGACCCCAAGGATCAAATTCATGTTCTGGCTTCCATCGGCCGCGCCGATCAGCTGATGGCTGAAAACAGCTTCCGAGAAGCAGCCTCGCTGTTAAGGGCGAAGGTGAGTGAAGACCCAACCAACCCTTGGATTTATGAACATCTAGTCACCTGTTATGACGAGTTGGGCCAGTTGAGCGAAGCTATTCGAATATCCAAGCAGGCTATTCGAAACAAGGCCGACACAGATCGGACCTACTCAGATTTGGGTACGATCTACCTGAGGCTTGGTGATCGAACTCGTGCAACCAGTTCCATGGAACAGGCCGCCAGGATGAACCCTGCTGACCTCCGCAATCTCTGCAACCTCGCGACCGTTTATCTTGAACTCGGCCGTGAACCCGATTCAGAGCGGATCCTGCGCAGTGTCCTGGCCCAGGACAGTGAGCATGCGGCGGCCAATAACCTTCTCGGGGTGTTGGAAGTCCAGCGGGGGCATCCAGACCTGGCACGTCAGCATTTCGAAGCGGCAATTCATGCGGATCCGAATCTGGTTCAGGCTTACATGAACCTGGGTATTCTCGCCCAGAACAGTGGTCAGAACAAACTTGCCATCTCGTATTTCAAGGAATTTCTGGAGAAGGCCCCCCTGGAGAGCAATCGTGAATTCATTCCTAGAGTCCGGGCAGCAATAGCTGATCTGGAAAGGGGAAACTAGCAGAGGAGGTATATTGAAACTCTATCGAAAACTGATCCGAGTCATCGTGGTGGTTCTTT
>DATKMG010000668.1:0-3534 GCA_035541995.1 Terriglobia bacterium | reverse complement strand
CACGTGGTGCCAGACCCGGTTGTAAAGGACAGGCCCTGTTTGCAGTACTGAGAAGCCATTCAAATCCAGGTCTGAGTTGATGGTAATTCTGGGGAGGAAGGTGCGATACAAATTGTTGAACAAGGGCTCAGGTACGGTTATTTTGGCCCCCTGACTGTCCAACCTATTCCAAAACGCCAAAGTTCTTTCGAGAGCTTTTTCATATCCCAAAGCACGCACTGACTCCAGACGGGCAGGTGAGACAGGGCGGTAAAAATTGGCGAAGATCCAGCTTTTTGCTTCAGAAGGTTCCAACTGCACTGCAGCTCTGAAGCGTTTGCGGTCTCCGGTCACGAGAATCTCATTAAACTCCAGCGCTGGGTCTGCCACGGCCACCAGTTGCCCGAGCAGATAAAACCCTCCCTTGCGCCAGGCCAGATCCTTGATATTCGCCAGCGGCAACGATCCGGCGAAATCCTCATTGGTGAACTCAATGCCCAGGTATGTTTGTTGCTTGTGGGGAACCGGGTTAGAAAACTGGATTTTCGTCCAAGCCAGCAATGGTTCGACACCAGTCTTTATTTGTTCCCCATCCAATGGATAAGCAAAATTGGTCTGGGTGATACTCAGGCCCGCTTCATTCCAGTCAGAAGTGACGACCAGGTGAAACCCGTCCCTGAGTTGTTGGTGTACCCTGCTCCCTCCATAGTCCGAGAATTGAGGGGCTTCCCCCACTCCAAACTGCAGAGAGTAACCTGAAGCTCGCGGCTGCCAGGGCGATTCCGGATAAGATTTGGAGTCTCCCCCCACTGAATTCGAAGAAACCCCGATCTTGCCGTTGTTCCAGAGAATGAACTCATCATTGTGATCCGGCCAGCCCAGGTATATTCGCGAATACTTCAAGTCCGGGAATCGTTGGTCAAAATACGATGCATCCACCTCGCCCAATCGAGCGATGTGATCGATGGATCGGGCTTCAATAGGCCAGTCCTGCTTCTCCTCAACAAACTCCCAGATTTTTTGGTCCAGCTTCGGTTCGTACTCCCGAAGACCAGCCCACTGGAAGTACTTCTGAGCGCAGGACACAAAGGGCTCGTTCAAGCTCCGACTGACCTGATCGGCGGCCTCTGCCCTTTGTGTCCCAGTTTCGCTCCAGGTTCCTGAGCGGCTTATGTACAGTCCCAAGTCGCGGACCCACAGATAGGGATGCTGCTCCAGCATCCGGTCTGAAAAGGCAAAACCATAGCCCAGCGCGAGCTTGACCCGAAACCAGGCGGGGTCATCGCCGGGGTTTGTGAAGGTCGCTCGCAGGCCATTCGGATACTCCGAGGAACCCTGCCGGAGTTTCTCGGCTTTCAAAGAAACATTCTCATTGACCGACCTTAGTTCCACCAGGGATAACCAGGGGAACTCAGGACCAGAATTCTTCCATTGGACAGTGAAGGTCTCTGCTGACCATACTGTGTGGGTCGTTGCCAAAACAAACAAAAATATGAGAAAAGTAGGAAAGAATGGTTGAACCCTAACCTGATCGCGCAGCGAATGATGTCGCATCGGTGAGCCTCCTCTCTCTTGAAAATCGTCCTCGTCGTCGCGCTCGTCCTCGTCCTCGACAAAGAACCTTTCGAGTACGACGACGAGAGCGAGGACGAGTCTGATCCCTTCGTATCTTGCAGTTGTCCTTGGCTCGGGCCGCCAGCCCCCATTTCATGCTACGGGGTACCGCTCAGAGGTACCGGAAGAACGATGTGGGATGGGAAATCCTTATCCAGGTATATTCGGTTTTCCGCCTTAACTTTGCGGGTGGCCGTGGCGCCAGACTCTCCCGTTCCCGGGTTAATATCGAACCTGGGAAAGCAACTGCTATTCACCACAACGCGAATTCGATGTCCGGCACGGAAGAGGTTGCTGGTAGCCCAGAGATCAACGCTGATGGCATACACCTTGCCAGGTTCCAGAAGAGACGGCTGATAGTCGGATTCCCGGTAACGGGCTCTTTGGATGCCATCACAAACCAGCATGGAACGGCCGTCGGGATAAACGTCGCAAAGACGAACCACGAAGTCGGTGTCGAGGGCGCTGGAAGAGACATAGAGTCTGGCGTGTACTGGGCCGGTCACCTCCAGATCGTTGTCTAAGGTTTCTGTAGTAAAGGTCAAGCAGCGAACCTCGATGGCCTGTTGATCTCGCGGGCCGGCCTGGGAGTTGAAATCATCCCAGCCAAATTCCTCTCCCGGCTTTTTAGAAATCAGCGAAAAAAGGGTATTTCCTCCAATGCTGGGAAGGGGATCATCCGGATCATGCGTATATATGGCCGGCCTGTCGGATTTGTCGGGTGGATTCCAATAAAGGCTCCCGTCATTGAGGGATTGCGAGCTGCCACTCTTCCGGTCACTCAAGTAGAGGTTGCGGGATTGGATGCCGGGCGGAGGCCAGTCGTCAGCGGTCCTCCACTGGTTCAAGCCCATGACGAAGTACTGCACTGCGGGTTCCTTCATGATTCCATTTTCAATGCCTTTAAGCCAGTAATCAAACCATCCCAACACTCCATTCTTGAAATCCCAGAAGGCCACCTCTCCGAAATCCATCTCCCCGGCAAAGCGTCCGGCTGGAGCCTTATCCACCCAGGGACCATGTAGCCAGGGACCAATGATCAAGCGGTGTTTCCGCCTTGCTTCGTCAGATTTGGCTTGAGCCCGGATCCCGCAAAAGTTCTTAAGCGAGCCGTTCAGGAAAATATCGTACCAGGAGGCCATGTGATACATGGGGCGATCACAGGCCGCATGATGGAGCGATACATCCCACTGCTTCCAGTATTCTTCGTTGTCCTGAAGTTTGAGATAGTCCTGTATCCACTGAAAGGGATCGTGGAAGAGCGGCTGACTCGTCAAGGGCCAGGCAGTCGCAAAACCCAATGCATTCTGGAACAATTGGAAATTCAACTGGCTTGACCGATGGCGCAGCGTTTCTCTCGAATGGAGAGCAGCCCACATGAACATGAAGGCCAACTCGAAGGCGCCTCCACGGTAGACCCATTCCTGCCGGAGGCTGCACGGCGCCTGTCTGGGGAAAAGTGCGGTCAGATGAGGCGGCAAGTCTCCAGCCATCAAGTACTGGTTGAAGCCGGCAAAGGAACCTCCGAACATTCCTACTTTGCCGCTCGACCATGTTTGGCGAGCCAGCCATTCGACCGTATCGTAGCCGTCGCGCTTTTCACCCCAAGCCTCTTCCCGAAAGGGATACCAGGTTCCCTCGGAGGCAAAACGGCCGCGGGCGTCCTGGATTGCCACAACATACCCGCGCTGTGCCAGGAATTCAGGCATCCCCATTCCAACCATGACGGATTGATGTTTTCCATAGGGAGTCCTCTCCAGCAAAACCGGATGGATGCCGGGCTGCGCAGGGAAATACAGATCCGTTGCCAGTATGACGCCGTCCCGCATGGGAATAGAGACATCTACTTCTAATCGAAAGCCGTCTTTGTCAGGATCAGGCAGACCTAAAGATTCGGGTCTCTTAAAGTTGGGTGTAAACATAGTACTGATGCCCTCGACG
>DATKMG010000667.1:0-7528 GCA_035541995.1 Terriglobia bacterium | reverse complement strand
AAAGGTCACCCCGACAATAGTCGGAAACATCGGAGCGTAGATCAGGCCGGTCACGAGGATGGCACATACGACCAGCGCCGGGATACTCGAAAAGGAAAAGACTAAGATCGTAATAATCGCCAAGCCTGACAGACCCGCCACCAACTTTGATCCTATTTGGGTGAGGTTCTTAAACGCTGAAGTCACAAATCGCCCCGCAGCAATGGCCAGACCGAACAATCCCAACACAATGCCTCCAGTCGTGACGGCACCGGGCGCGTTAACTCCTCCCAACACTTCCGTCACCGTGGATTTGACCCATGTGGTCATTGCATTCTCCATGGCGATGTAACAGACCAGAGCTGCCGCTGCCAACCACACCGGCGCCTCCGCCAGGAGTTGCAGTGCCTGTCGGAAGCTGTATCCGACCGAAACCTTGGGATAAGTCGCAACGGCCGCAAACACCCCGCAAACAAGGACTACCAGGGCTACGAAGGAAAGAGCAGCTCCCAGACTGACTTTCAGCGTGTGGACCAGGTAACCGAGTGTCCAGGAAGTAGCCAGGAAGGCAATACCGAAGAACCCATTTCCCAGATTGCTGGCACGGGCAGGATCTCTTCCTCCGAACAGAACAATGGGCAGCAAGGTATTGCCGACTGTAACCACGCACATTCCCCCCACTCCCAAGAACGTACAAGCATAAAAGGCAAGATTGAAATCTCGTGCTCCGGCCAACAAAAAAATAGCTGCACTGGTGATAAGGAATCCAACAATGGCCACGGCTTTATGGCCCAACTTATCGACGAGCAATCCCACAAAGAGCTGGACAATCATGCTGGTGGTAAAAAGAGCAGAAACCAGGCTGCCCACCTGGGAATTGTCGATCCCCAACTTCTCTGAAAGTTCGACCGAAACGGCACCGATCAAAACAAAACAGACTGCCAGGGAGGAAATTGCCATCAAAGCCACTACCGCCGTCAACTTGCCCACTGATATTTCTCCTGTTGCACACGGCGCTTTGTGCGCTCTGTGTCTCTGTGGTAAATCCGTGTTGTCCCAAGTTGGAGGGAACTGGAACTAGTAGCCGAAGTAACGGACGCTTAAACCACCGTCGACGACGAGGTTTGTTCCAGTAATCCAGGCGGAATCCTCTGACAACAAGAACTTGACAGCCTTAGCCACGTCCAGCGGAGTTCCGCGACGGCGCAAGGGATGCCACTGCTTTGTGTCGCGGTCCATCTGTCGAGGATCGGGGGTTTTTGCCAGCCAATCGTCCCACATCGGGGTATCAATATAACCCGGGCAAATCACATTTGCCCTGATCTGATATGGTCCGTTTTCGAGGGCAATCGTCCTTGTCAACGCGACCATTCCCGCCTTGCTGGCATCGTAAGCTGCATAACCAGGAAAGGCAAAATTGGCATGAACCGAAGCAATATTTACAACGCTGCCCTCGCCCCGGCGACGCATGGAAGGCAGGACAGCGCGAGTACAAAGGTAAACACTCCGGAGGTTCACAGCCAGGATCCGGTCCCACTCGCCTGGAGGCGTCTGGGTCAGCTCTAACGGATTGCTGATCCCGGCATTATTCACCAGCCCAAAGGGCGGCCCAAAGGAAAACAGGACCCTCTCTACCATTCCAGCGACGCTGTTCTCGTCGGATACATCCGTCTTGACATAACACGTGGGGCCGCCGGTCCGCAGAATCTCCTCAGCCGTCGATTCCCCTGCAGTCTCGCAAATATCGGCAATGACCACCTTCGCTCCCTCAGCGGCCAGAAGCTTGGCCGTCTCCCGCCCAATCCCGGAGCCGGCTCCAGTCACAATGACGATCTTGTCTTTCAGTGACATGGTCTCCTTCACTTCTCACAGCTGCCTGTGAACGCGTTCATATAAACCTTCGACGAGCTGATCGGGAGGCTTTCTTGGTTAGTGCGATCCTGGGAAAAAGGGGAATAGTTTCATAATCTCTTTATCGTCAGGACGACGGCCATATTCCGCGATTTCAAAGGCCTCAGCATTCTGAAAACTCGCTGCAGCAGCACCATAGAACCTCTGCAGTACCGGCCTCCATTCTGGTCGAACCTGACTTCCTCTCTGAGACCGAAGCCAGGCTTTCCGTTCGCCGGGGTTCTTGGGAACTTGATCCAGAAGTCCATCATGCCAGGGCAACCATTCGTACATTTGGGAAACATGAGCGTCCAGCATGTCTATCTTCTTCTCGATCACATCGTCGATGGCCACCACAATGTCAGGCCGGAACGGCTGAGGTCGCTGAAATTCATCGGCAAAGTAAAGGAAAACAGGGTTCTTCCGCAAGGCCGGAGTATCGGTGACCACGTTGGGCACTGTAACCATGAATGCAGCATCCTGCACAAGAACTCCCGTGTAGCGGTGGTCGGGGTGGTAATCATTGGGCCGTGGCCCCATTACAATATCTGCATTCCACTGTCGGATGAGGCGAATGATTTGTCTGCGGACTTCAAGCGTGGGCATTAGCTCCCCGTCGTGATTGTCAAGCACCTCGTAGACAACCCCAATCCGTCGTCCCGCCTCAATGGCCTCGGCGCGCCGACGCTGTGCCAAGACTCCGCCTCCTTGTTGATGATGGCCTGCATCACCATTAGTCACCGCCACAAACTTCACCTGATGACCGGCGGCCGCATATTTGGCCGCGACTCCCCCGGCTGTTTCGTCACAATCATCCGGATGAGCTCCAAAGGCAATAATACGAAGCTTAGAGTAATCCTGTGCAATTGCAGGAGTACTGAAAACTAATAAGGCCAGCAATAAAAGGATCATGTATTCCTCCGATTTTCAGAGTTGACTTCAGTTTGTGACCCTCTGGCATCCTTCGGGTTCGGCGCCTCGAGGTAAATCTTTGCTCCATGATCTCCGAGCCCAAACTCCCTCTTGCTTCGTGAGAATGAGGTATTCTCAACTCCGAACTGGGCTAGACATAGTGGATTTACTCATACCTGAAAGTCGCACAATCATACCTGAAACTCTTCTCTACGCCTAACTCAAAAACGGAATTTACTTCTCCCTTGAACCGCTTCGAAATCCCTCCAATGTCCATTCAGACTCGTCTCCAGCCCAATCGTGCCGAAGGATATAGATATGTCCATCGTCAGCGCGGATGCGGAAATAATCACCCGCAGGACTGTACCAGCGGTCGAGAACCTCCATGACCCAATAGGTCTTCTCACCCAATTCAAAGCGAACGGGGCGCTCGTCTGCCTTATATCCCGAATAGGTCGTGACGTGAATGTGCATGTCGGCTAGAGCAGGCTTACGTTGAAATGTGTTCTGCTAAGAAGGGATTCTACAGCAACGGTGAACGTATTCTAACAAGATCCCTCATCTATCTCGGGCCCTTCCGAGAATCGTCAAATCCTTTTCTGCAAAAAGGGTATATGAATTCCATTTGCACTGGCAGGTATCTTCAACGAGAATGCAATATTGGAGACTGGTGCGTCGCTCCGTAGCGCGGGGTCCGTCACCTTGAAATGCTGCAGACGAAGGGCCCAGGTCTCCGAATCATTGAGGGATACAGCTCTCATTCTCAAGAGGTATTCATGATTATACGAGTGTACGTCGGGGCCTTGGCGTTGTTGGGCAGCTTAATGGCACTATTGGCTCCATGTCTGTTGACCGCTAGTGAATCGAAGATCGCCATGTTCCGGTCCAACCCCAAGCATACAGGCGTCTATGATTCTCCTGCAATTAAGATCGGGAATCTGAAGTGGAGGTTCAAGACGGGTGGCAAGGTCCGCTCTTCGCCAGCCGTGGTGGGCGGAATTGTCTGTTTCGGGAGCGAAGATGGATACCTTTACGGCTTGAGCGCCAACAAGGGGCAACTCCTATGGAAATTCAAAACAGTAGGCGAGGTTTCCTCCTCACCTGCTGCAGCAGATGACATCGTGTACTTTCTCGGCGGAGATGGTGCCTTTTATGCGCTCGAACTGAAAACCGGTCAGCAACAATGGAAATATCAAGCCGGACGGGATTTACCCTTTGAAGCTATGAAAGGAGACCCACGAACTTGGGATTATTTCTCATCTTCACCGACCGTGACTAACGATAGAGCATTTTTCGGGAGCGGTGACGGAAATCTATATGCCTTAAACCGAAAAACTGGAAAGCTGACTTGGAAGTTCCGAACCGAAGGTCGAATTCGATCCTCCCCTGCGGTTGATGGTGGTGTGGTCTTTGTCGGCAGTTTTGACCGGCAATTCTACGCAATTGACTCGCAGACCGGCAATCTGAAGTGGAGGATCCAGGTGGGGGGGCCTATTCAGTCGTCCCCGGCAGTCGGTGACGGGCTGGTCTATTTTGGAGCCCGCGACGGCTTTTTGCATGCCGTGGATTCGCAGACCGGCCAAGAGGTATGGAAGGCTGACCACCAGGGTTCTTGGGTGGTCACTTCACCCGCCGTAGCTCAAGGGATGGTTTTTGCAGGGAGTTCAGATGGTGAGTTCGTCCAGGCACTAGATGCCAGGACAGGTGTTGAGCAATGGCGATTCAAAACGGGTGGTAACGTTTTCTCTTCACCTGCCGTGGTTGGGGAGGCTCTCTACTTTGGCGCTTTCAACGTCCGACTCTATGCGCTCGACATCCAGCATGGGAAGTTGCAAGCCGTAAACGTTGCGGAGTCGGCCATTAACTCCTCGCCGGTCCTGGTAGATGGGGTCCTATATGTCGGCAGTGATGACAATTGCCTCTACGCCTTTGAAGGAGATGCCTTGCGCATGCGGAAGGATCTGGCCTTGGATCCCTCAATCTTGGACGCCTACGTTGGGGAATACGAAATCTCTCCGGGAGTGGTCATCACCATTTCCCGGGATGACTCTCATCTGATGGCCCAGGTCACAGGCCAGATGAAGATTCACCTTTCGGCTGATTCGGAAACAGAATTCTATTTCAGCGAAGGGGGCGTCGAAATGAGATTTCTTAAGGATGACAAGGGAGTGGTAACTGCTATGAAAATTGAGCAAGGAGGTCAGCTCAGCACCATTAAGAAAAGCAAGTAGAGCCCACTATGTCGCAGCGCAATGAGTTCACTAACTTCGGTCAGCGACTGTCTGACCTTGCCAGTCGTTTCGAGGAAAAAGCGCGGTCAAAGTCCCGAGAAGGAAGAGGCCGGAGAGCAGCGAACGCTTTTGAGACTATTGTCAGCAATCTTCGGGACCTCTTTACTCGCGATGTCACATCAGATGGACTCCGGGAAATGTTGCGTCAAGACGCTAGGGAGACATTTCGGTTCTTCACTCGCGAGATTGATTTCGATGCCCTGCGCCCCCTGCCCTGGCACACTCGATATCCGCGGATGGCGTGGCAAGTCTTCACCGCTCTGGCTTACCGTCTCAGCCCGCCCCGGCGGATTGCCTTTGCGTTGGCGGTGTTCGCGTTTTTCATCGGGTTGATCCAATTCACGAGTTTTACGGTGAGGTTTGAGGAGAATCGCACCATGGTGGTTCGGGAGTCCTCTGGAAGCGGCTGGTGGCTAATCTCCATCACTTTACTTGGCTTTCTGCTTTTCTTGGAACTGCGAGACAAGCTTAGTCTCAAGGCCGATTTGAATATCGCTCGCGAGATCCAGTTTGGCTTGGTCCCCTCTGAGGCTTTCCAAGGAAACCAGATTCAAATTAATTGCCTGATGCGGCCAGCCAACACGGTAGGAGGCGACTACTACGATATCATTGAGCTGGAAGGAAGAAATCGCGTTGCGGTCGTAGTGGGAGACGTCTCCGGCAAAGGCATGCCTGCAGCGTTGCTCATGGCCCTGCTCCAGGGGAGCCTCCGCACCCTGGTCACCGCTGGATTTCGAGGCGCAGCCCTAATCAGCAAGTTAAATGAATACCTCTGCGCCAGCATCCCGCAAAGCAGCCTCGTCACGTTGTTTTACGGAGAGCTAGATACGGCCGCTGGGATGTTGTCATACGTAAATGCAGGACATAACGCTCCATTCCTTCTTCATGCAAACCAACAGATGGATCGCTTGCACAGTACTTCGATGGTTCTGGGGATCTTCAAGGAAGTCGCCTTCCAGTCTTTCGAGATTCAGTTACAACCCGGAGACAACCTGTTCCTATTCACTGACGGCATTTCAGAAGCCTTCAATGATAAAGGGGATGAATACGGAGAAGATCGCCTCGCCGCTTTTCTTCTAAAACTCCGGACGCCTCCTTCTGCAGAATTTATCCAATCATTATTTTCCGACGTACTCAGATTTTGCGGTTCTGCCAAACCCAGCGACGACATGACCATGATGTGTGTTGCCCGGTCCCGTAAGTGACACATGGATCAACGGCGAGTTTTCCTTTGGGGCCAAGAGAGTTCTATGCATATCGGAGAATCAACAACCTGCCGGATCTCCGAGGAGAAACTCCTCGATCTAGAGATTGGACATTTTGAAGCGGCAGGAGGTCGTTTCTTCCCCGCACAATGTCTGACCCACGATCAGTCCCGTAATTTTCTGCTTGACATCTGGGTGGGGGGGGACTTGCCTTGTTGGTATGTCTGCCATCATCAATCCCCTATTTTGTCCTCGGGGTGGCGCAGACATGCGTGGGCGGCATGTCTGCGATTAGGGTGTACCCTTTAGAATACGTGAGGGCTTCCTGGGCCTTTGCCGGAGGGCCTTTCACCCTCTGGACCGAGGACTCTATCCAGGTCTCAGGCTAGAATTCTGTCCCCCGAACGGGCTCACTGAGGAACCGGCGGCATCAAGCTGCTGCACTATGTAAAAAATGTCCAATCTCCAGTTCGAGGAGAAGCTCCTCGATGCCATTTGGTTTGTCCACTTTCAGCTCAAGACAACAAGAGCAGTTCGACTAATTAAGATAGTCCGGAAATTTCTTTATGATCCCTTTGCCAGTTACGCCGAAAATAAATATATCGAAGAGGGGTGCGCTTTAGTTAGGTAACGCACTCTCCTCTGGAACAAGCTGATTTGCAGATCATGGAAAGTCTCAAAGGGGTTGACAATTCAAGGAAAGAGCAGTACTTATTTGTCTGGATGGCTTAGTACAAGTTAGGTTTTAGTCGTGAAGCGGTTTGTTTTCTTTCCTGGCAGGAGACATCATCATTCTTAGACCGATTCTGCAGGGAGACGTCGCTGTTGAGGTTCTCCCTCCACTCGTCACATTTGATAGCGGCACCCTTGCTTCAGACCGCGAATATCTGAGTCGGTCACGCCGGCTGACGTCCTCTTTGTCTTTTTCTTCCGATGATCTCCCTTCCACAAGACGTTTTGGGACATCCAAAACCCCTGATGATCTCTGGTATCCAACTTATCGAATCACGCCTCAAAGTTTTGTTGAGTTAACACCACCCGTTTGCAACGGCTCTTTACTGGACCTCTGGGCTTGAACTGGGGTGGATTTACTGAGTGCTATTCGGCGAGTAAGATTTTTTGTCCCGTGTCAGAATTGAAGTTCGAGTGTCAGCGACTCTTTACTGCCTTTTTCTCCCACATAGAAATCAAGGTGCTGAGCAGTTCCATATCACGAAGGAATCCCATCCTCATGCCAGCCCAGACTTGCTC
>DATKMG010000666.1:0-42451 GCA_035541995.1 Terriglobia bacterium | reverse complement strand
AAGCAAGTGATTCAGTTCGTTGCCCAAATGGATCTGTCGTTGAAAAACGCAATGGGTCAGACTGTTTCTCAGGTACTGGCGGATATGAAATCAGTCAATCGTTCGGACAGCCTGCCGGGTCTAATGGCTGAGAGGATCGAGGGCCACCTCGAACCCGCCGAACCCGCCAGTTCCTTCCTTTGCCTGTTCAAAGGGCAGGTTCGGACTGGGGTCTACTGGCGGATGATTGGAGAGGGCTACGCTAAATTCGGAAACGACTATGCCCGTGGACTGGAGTACTTACGGCATATTGGATTCTGCCAGGTTTCTACCAACCCGGTTTTGGCGGCCAAAGCATTCGACGAGGACCCAGGCCTCACGGAGGAGTTAAAAGAGGAGGTCATCAAGCACGATGATTGGATCGAGCGCCCGGATGCTCATGCCGATACCATGGCCCTGGCGGCCACCCTGATTGCATTGTGGCCGAACCTGGCCGTATTTCGCCCCCTTGCCCTGCATACCGGATTAAAGGATTTCATGGTGAGCTTCCAGCTGAATCCTAATATTGCCGATGATGCGGAGCTGAGTATTGCCGATGCAAAGCAGGCCTACCAGTTGGCGGCCAAATACCTAAAGCGTTATGACGAATGGTTAGGCCTTGGCGACAGGGCCGGACACATCGGGCCCAATATCGTCTTCAAGGTAGCCGCCAGCTCGAAGGCCGCTCGGACCATCACTCGTGAATTGAACCGGGAAGGCATAGGAACCAACAACACCGTGGTGTATTCCGTCGGGCAGGAAGTGTTATTGATCGCAGATGCGTTTGCGGGCAAGGCAAAAGCGATCCAACAGGGAAAGACAGTCACTCGGACTTATGAAACCAACATGGGTGGCCGATTTGCCAGTCATCTCAGGGAAGTGGCTGCGGAAAAGATCTTTCTCGATGCAGCGGAGAAGATAGGCCCCCTCCGGGCCCAGGCATACCTTGACGATCTGGCCCGGTCGCTCCGAGTGGAGGCTGCAACCTCTGCCAAGCTGGCCGATTCAGCACTAATTGACAAGATACGAACAATTTGTTCCTTCAAATACCTCAAGAGCCTGGACCAGGCTGATTTTCTCGCAGCCTCTGAGGCAGCAGGACATGAGCCGAAGGAAATTTGTCAGCTGGAAGAAGACCTCCGCAAGGCGGGCACTTTGGTGGCTCGGCGAGTGCATGGAGTGTTCTATAGTCCGAAGAACAGACCCCGATGGATCCGCTACCTACAAGAGACTTACAGCTTGTCCGGGGAACAGGCAACCGAAATTCTGGACTCCATGGATGTCCTGCCGGCCTCGAAGCGGATCTCGGAAGATACGCTCCATGCGCTGGGAAGTCGAAATATGTGTCACACCGAGTTTCCGAACCAGGCCCGCGCCGTTCAGTTACGATCCGAACAGCCCGGTTTCCGCCTGGAAGATTTCCGGGAGTCCGTGGCGGCAAATTATGAAGCCGGTGTCATCGATCGGCTCTCGACTTGGCGGGACTTCGGCCTCGGCTACAGCCTGACCTCCGAACTCAAGGAACTCCTGCTGCGCGTGGGTCTGGAGGAAGCTAAAGATTGGCCGGTAGATGGAATTCTCCCAGCAGAGTGGCCAGAATTTGGTCCTGTGGTTAAGACATCCGAAGAATTCCGCGCGGCTTATCTGGCATTTAGGACGAAATGCATCTCAATCGCCAGAGAGGCGGCCCATAGTGAAACGGTGCGGCACGGCAGCCTGACTGACAAAGTTGAAGTAAAGTCATGAAGAGGCCAATGAATCTGGCAAAACTTCAGACGGTTCCCGGTCTTCATATTCTGCCGCGATCCCTGGTCACTGCCGGTGATGCCGAGCTTGGATTGGAGCACAGCAACACAGGCTATCGGCTGACGGTTCTCGCTCCGGCGGGATCCAGTTTCATTCAAGGACTGGAAGGGACGTCGCAAGATGTGTCAGGGGATACCCTGCTGGTAGGGGAAGCAGGTTCGCGGAACCTGGCAACATTGCGAGAACGCCTTCCATATTTGCGACCTCAGTTGTTGGGATTACGAACCTCAGCCGGCTTGGGCGATCGCTTAGGGCTCGCTACTCCCGGGCACGTGCGGGCGATGAGATGGGCAGGAGGCGGGTTAGCCCCCATTTTTGCCCAGCAATCCATCCGTGAGATGGTTCGCACCGGACGTTCGCCCCAGCAGGTCATGGATGATGCAGTCTGGGGGATGATGGCTGAAGGGTGGCGTGAGGGATTTGGGGCTGATGCCGATCATCTCAAGATCCCGGCTGACATTGATGCCTGTCTGGCTGCAGGATTCACTTTCTTTACGATCGATCCCGGTGAACATGTCAACAACCATGCGACCACTGCCTCCCGGTTAGAACTGCAGTCATTGTTCGAGCTTCTTCCCTGGGACCAGCTGGAGGATAACCCGAAGTCACTTTCGGGCCGCTACCTCAAACAATCATTTAAAGCAGGTCCCTACGGCATCGAATTCAGTGAAATCACTTTGCTCCGAGCTGCTGTCAAGTACGGAAGGGCCATCGCTCACGTCGCCTTCATGTACCGGCACTTGCTAAGGCAGGCTGGAGAAGGCTCCTGTGAGCTGGAGGTCTCTGTGGATGAAACAGAGACCCCTACGACCCATGCCGAACACGTGTATATCGCTACTGAGTTAAAGCGGCTTGGAGTGAAATGGATTAGCCTGGCTCCCCGCTATATTGGCCGGTTCGAAAAGGGAGTGGACTATCTGGGGGACCGCGCCGCTTTTGAAGCTGATTTTTCTGTTCATGCCGCTATTGCCCGCCAGTTAGGTCCTTACAAGCTCAGCCTGCACTCGGGCTCGGATAAGTTCAGCATCTATCCCATCGCCGCAAATCAGACCGGAGGGTTAGTTCATTTGAAAACTGCCGGAACCAGCTACTTGGAGGCATTACACACCATTGCCTCCCTGGATACGGATTTCTTCCGCTCAATCTATCGATTCGCCCGGCAAAGGTACGAAGAAGATCGAGCCAGCTATCATGTGTCGGCCGAGTTGGGGAGGGCCCCCTTACCCGAGGCATTGGCTGACTCCGAATTGCCTGGCCTTCTGGAACAATTCCACGCACGTGAGATTCTGCACGTTACTTTTGGCTCAGTCTTAACTGCCCGTGGGTCCGATGGGAGTTTGCTTTTCTATGACCAATTCATGGATTTGCTGCGTTCCCACCCCGAGGACTATGCAGCCAATCTGGAAGCTCACTTTCTTCGTCATCTCCAACCTTTCGTGGGATACAAACATGAGCTTTCTTGAACTGCCGTCACCCGCCTGCAATATGGCAGTGGGTTCGTTGGATGACTTTGTTTTCGGTAAAGCTCCGAAGCCCCTGGTCTGTGGAAGAGGTGTCACGATCGGCACCGGCGAAGTCATTCCTGAAATCAACTTCACACTTCCAACGATGGAAATCAACGAAGCGACCTGGCCGGAGGTACGCCGCGAATATACTGAAATGATAAACGGCGTGTGTCAAAGAGCAGTCGATCTGGGTGTTAAGGCACTCTTGGTGGAGTTTGAAACCTTGCCATTGATGACGGTGCGGCCGGCCTGGGGCGCTGAGATTACCCGACTGTTAGCAGACATTCTAAATGATCACTACAAAAAACACGGGCTTGGGAATGCGTTGCGATTGACTCCCAATGATACCCGGGACCACCAAAGACCTCCCCTCATGCGGCGCGGTCCATACTGGGAGGGCATGCAGGAGCTGTTTCGTCGAGCTGGAGAGGCGGGGGCAGATCTATTGGCCATCGAGTCCACCGGGGGCAAAGAAGTCTGTGATGAGGCCCTGATGGAAGTGGATCTGGGCACGCTGGTTTTCGGCCTGGGAGTTTTGGCTGCTAGGGACATGGAATTTCTGTGGAAGGAAATAGTGAGTATTTGTCGGAACTCCGGGATCATTCCTTCTGGAGACACAGCCTGTGGATTTGCCAACACGGCCATGGTGTTGGCCGATCGGAAAATGGTACCCAAGGTTTTTGCCGCAGTGGTTCGCGTGGCGGCTGTGCCACGCAGCCTGGTGGCCTATGAAATGGGTGCAGTTGGACCCAGCAAAGACTGTGCCTACGAAGGTCCCTACATGAAAGCGATTGCTGGTGTCCCAATCTCGATGGAAGGCCGCAGTGCAGCATGTGCGCATTTAAGCGCAATCGGCAACATTTCCCAGGCTGTTTGTGACTGCTGGTCTAACGAGTCAGTGCAAAACGTTCGCTTGTTGAGTACGAATGCTCCGACTGTGTCCCTGGAGCAGCTGGTCTACGACTGCCGACTGATGAACACGGCATCAGCCGCTTCAGCGGCTGATGCCAGAAGACTCCGGGATTGGTTGGTGGCTTCGGATGCTCCACTTGATCCTCAGGCCTGGGTGTTGAGACCTGACGTGGTCCTCCGACTTTCCAGCCAGATTATGGAGGAAGATAATTGTTACCGCCGCACGGTGCGGGCAGTAGCCGCAACCTTGGAAGAAATTAGACACGCTTACCAGGAAGGGATGCTAATACTTCCAAACCGGGAGGTACGCTGGTTGGGAAAACTGGAGGAACAGGTTGCCTCATTGCCTGACAATGAAGACCAGGCCATGGAGGGGGCCTTGAAAAGCCCGAAAGCGGACAAATTCCTGCCGGAGGAATACGGGTTTTAGGCTCGAGATTACCTTGGCCGCAAATGGGCCTCGAAATCTGGGGTCAATGAATCACCCGGTGGAGAAGATTGGAAAGTCTGCGTTCTCACGAATATCTAGTCCAAACCCTAGAAGTCCCGAAGGGACCAAGGAGAGCGGAGACGGAAAGAAAACCGATGGATGCAAATAACTGCGTGAAGACTCCCCTCCTAAAACAAAGTGGAGGAACTGGAATTCCAAATCCCAACGTTGGCTATATCTGCACCGGATACCAGTGTCGGCTGGGGAAATCTCAAAAACGGGCTATGACCTGGCTCGGGTCCCACGGTGAGCGGGAAGATTGTTCGTTTGCGGACCTGGACCGTGAATCTTCGAAGTTTGCGAATGTCCTAAAGGGCTTGAACTACTCTCGCGGCGACGTTCTTTTTACCTACCTACCGAAGATTCCCACCCACTATTTTGTGCTATTGGGTGGTTTGAAACAGAGACTGACCATGGGACCACTCTTTGTGAATTTTGGTGAAGAAGCTTTGCTGGATCGTCTGGCGGATTCTAAGGCCAGAGGGATCGTCACGCGAAAGGTCGGTCTGGCCCGTCTGAAGCACATTTCGGATCGACTTCCCTCGTTGCAAGAGATCATCCTGGTGGACAGCGACCAGCATCTAGCCGACAATATTCTGAGCTACAACCTCCTGATGACTGACGTAACAGATGACTTCGAGGTTCCTGTGACATCCCCGGAAACACCCTCTTTGCTGCATTATACTTCTGGTTCCACCGGCAAACCCAAAGGGGTTTTGCATTGTCATGGGAGCCTGCCCTCCCAACAACAGACAGGTCAGGAAGTTCTGCAATTATCCTCAGACGATATTTTTTGGTGTACGGCTGACCCAGGCTGGGTGACGGGAACGTCGTACGGCATCATCAGTCCCTGGAGCCTTGGTGTCACGCAAATCCACTACGGGGGTGGATATGATGCCCAGAAATGGTTTGAAATTCTGGAAAAGGAGCATGTGACGATCTGGTACACGGCTCCCACCGCTCTGCGGATGCTCATGCGCGAAGAGGAACGGCTTCTGACGAAATATGACCTTTCCAAACTACGCTACATTTTCAGTGTGGGAGAACCATTGAATCCGGAAGCGTTCTTCTGGGGTCAGAGAGTGCTTCGAAAGGATATTCACGATACATGGTTCCAAACGGAAACGGGGGCCATCATGATTGCCAACCGTCCTGAATTGGAGGTGCGCGCGGGGTCGATGGGAAAGCCGGTGAACGAGATTCAAGCAGAGGTTGTGGATGAAAGGGGAGAGATCCTGCCTGTGGGGAAAGAAGGGCACCTTTGCCTGAAGCCGGGCTGGAATTCGATGTTTGTGGCCTACCTCAACCGGGATGAGGATTATGCCAAGAAATTCCGTCATGGTTGGTATTGGAGCGGGGATCTGGCGCGTCGGGACCGAGAGGGATACTTCTGGTTCGTGGGGAGGAGTGATGACGTCATTAACACCGCTGGACATTTGGTGAGCCCTTTCGAGGTGGAGAGCGCCTTGCTTGAATTGCCTGAGGTTGCCGAATCTGCTGCTATAGGAGCGCCCGACGAACTCTTCTTTGAAAAAGTCGTGGCTTTTGTGGTCTTGCGTCCGGGAATTCAATGGACGAAAGAGTTAGAACTTAAAATCAGGTTGCACGTTTCCAATAAAGTCTCTACTACCGCGACGCCGCAGGATTTAGTGGCCGTGAGCGAGATCCCCAAGAACAAGAGCGGAAAAATCATGCGGCGCGTGTTGAAGGCCAATTATTTGGCACTGGATGCGGGTGATTTATCGACCCTGGAGATATAGATAAGAGTGGCCCATGAGCTTTTCAAGTTCACCACGGTCGATGAAAATGTACCGGATTCCCCCTTAGTAACGGGGGTCGGCAGCCGAGGGTTAAGCCTTGAGAAGGCTTCACGGGGGGTTGTCCTTACTATTGGAGGAACCGGTGAGTTCGGAACAGAGACAACCCCCTGACCCCCTTAAAGGGAGAATTTCACGAGAGCAGATCGGGAGTAGACCATGACAACCGAAGAAAATCTAAACCAGGTCTTCCGGACAGTTTTTGATGACACTACAATCCAAATCCGGCCTGATATGACTGCCAATGATATTGAAGGTTGGGATTCCTTATCTCATGTCAATTTGATTTTGGCGGTTGAAAGTGCATTCGGAATCACATTCGGTCAAAAAGAAATTCTCTCATTCCGAAATATCGGGCACATGATGCGGAGCATTGAGGATAAAGTGAGGGGTTAAGAGGGGCTCGGGAGACTCAGCCGTGTGGCTCATGCTTTTTTCTGCGGATTCTCTGTGGGGAACTGTAGGCGTTCAACCGTGAGGGCCACCCAGCAAGGGCTCATCAGGGACCATCCAACACACAAATGGTTTTCAGTTCCAACCTGTTTCTCTTTGGATTTCTCCCTCTGTTTTTTCCCCTCTATTTTCTTACTCCACGTCGATTCCGCAACTTGTGCCTCTTTCTGGTGAGCCTCCTCTTCTACTTTTGGGCAGAAGGACCTATCGTCACTTGGCTGTTGTTGTGCGTGGTGCTGAACTATTACGCCGGGAAATGGATTGCGCGCAGCTCCGGAGAAGTCGCCCGCTGGATTCTTGCAGGGGTGTTGTCGCTCGATTTAGGGCTCCTTCTGTATTACAAGTACTTCAATTTCTTCCGCGACCAGCTTTGCATTCTCCTTGGCCTGTTTAATGTCCATTGTCAAAACGCATGGCAAATTGCTCTTCCGCTTGGTATTTCTTTTTTTGTGTTCAAAGCCATGTCTTATCCCATCGAGGTCCATCGTCAGATCGTACGGCCTGCGGACAAACTGACGGACTTTGGGGCCTATTTGACCCTTTTCCCCCAACTTATGGCTGGGCCAATGGCCAGGTTTTCAGAGACCTGTGATGACCTCTATGGCCGGACTCCCGGCGTTGACCTCTTTTTTTCCGGACTGCAGCGCTTCGCTCTTGGCTTGGGGAAGAAGGTCCTGATTGCCAATTCCCTAGGGCCAATGGCCGATAGAACCTTTTCCATGGCAGGCGGTGAATTGACCACACCGCTGGCCTGGCTGGGGCTACTTTGTTACAGCTTTCAAATCTACTATGACTTTTCGGGTTACTCCGACATGGCAATCGGGATTGGCCGGTTCCTGGGATTTCGGTTCCCTGAGAACTTCAATCAACCTTATCGGTCGCGGAATATCACCGAATTCTGGCGGCGATGGCATATCACGCTTTCCAGCTGGTTTCGCGACTTCTTGTTCATCCCCCTGGAGTACAAACTGGCCAGATCCGCGCAGCCTCCTCCGGCAGAATCCGGGTGGTTTCACCGCCTTGCGGCAAGGTTTGGAAGCGTGATAGGGAAGGGACCTTGGCGAACTTCGTTCAACCTGCTGGTGGTTTTTTCCCTGTGTGGTTTCTGGCATGGGGCTGCCTGGACCTTTTTGGTTTGGGGGATGTTGCATGGCTCCTGGCTGGCAGTAGAGATGGGACTGAAGCGCCGCTTCAAATGGCAATCTTCCGGAGTTCCCGGGATTCTATTGACCTACTTCCTGGTGTTGATGGGTTGGGTCTTCTTCCGTGCGGCAAGTTGTGCGGCAGCCTTACAGTATCTGAAGGCTCTCTTTGGATTGCAGCCTGCGGCGACGCGATTTGTTTTTTTCCCGTTGCGTTTCTACTTACAGAATAGCGTTATTTTCTATCTGATCTGTGCCGCCCTTTTTGCCTGGCTTCCATTGGAAAGGTTCCAGAAGAAGGAATTCTGGGACAGTTCCTGGGTAACGGGTGCGGCTGCGGCTGGTTCCCTTTTTCTGGTTGTCTACTCTGCAGTGGTCCTTTCTACCACTGGATTCAATCCCTTCATCTACTTCCGGTTTTGACTTTCAGGTCAAATGAAGACTAAGCGGGTCATCCGAATCATCAGCATCACAATCTTCTTCCTTTTCCTTTGTAGTCCCAAAGCTTACAAATGGTGGCATTTTGTGCAATACGCTCCGCTAACGGAAAACCGCCTGAAGATTCCGCGCCCGAAGAACTGGGAAGCCTTATTCGAACCGGGAGGCTCCTATGCTCACAAGTATGAAGAGTATTTCAACGACAATTACGGTTTGAGGGACCTCTTCATCCGTCTCAAGAACCAGGCCGATTTCTGGTTGTTTCGACAGTCGGAAGAAATCGTAATTGGACGTGAGAACTGGCTCTTTTACAAATCAGTCCTCGAAGAGCAGGAGATTCAAACTGAAGGTGTTCCACTGGCCCAATTTGAAATCATGTTTACCCGGTTTCTAAAACTCAATCGGTGTCTGGCGGGCCGTGGGATAACCCTAGTGATTATTCCCTGTCCCATGAACAACACTATCTATCCTGAGATGGTGCCGGCCAATACTGCCAGAAGGCCCAGTCCCACCGGGTTTCAACGCTATAGGGAATTCTTGCACAACCACCCGGAAATACTCTCGATCGACCCGTCTCCGCAGTTGCTGCGCTTGAAGGATACCTGGAATGTCTTTCACAAGACCGATTGGCATTGGACAGATCCTGCTGGAGCATACATCGCACGAGACCTCGTCAACCTTTTGGGGCAAAAAAGTGGCATAGGGAATCTATGGGACCAGCCCATCAACCCGATAACAAGGGTTTTTACCGGAGGAGGAGAGAACAACGCGCTGGCTTTACTCTGGCCGATCCGTGAGCAATACCTGGTTCTAGATGAGGTCGGCATGAAAAGAGTCCCCCGCGAATTTGCATTTTCTCATGATCTTACAGAATGGCACTTTCGCAGCAAGCTTCCAGCCGACTCCAAGCTCTTGCCGCCAACCGTGATGTTTGGCGATTCATATGCAGATGCCTTTCTGCGAGCTGGCTTTTTGATCTACTTTCGCTCCTTCCAGAAATTTTACAACTACCGTTTCAGGGAAGAATTCGCTAAAGTGCCCCCAGATACACGCTTCTTAATATTCCAGCTAATCGAGGTCAACTTGAATGCATTGCAGGGCGATTCGATTTGGCCCGAGGAGATTCTCCACGATTGAGCAGGAGGAGGAATGCAATACGAAAAGAGCTTCCATATGAGCCCGCAGGAATTTCGTCGTTGCGGCCGGGCCGTAGTGGATTGGATCGCCGATTATTATGAGCACATAGAATCTTTTCCCGTGTTGTCCCGAGCCCAGCCGGGAGAAACCCTGGCATCACTCCCGTTACACGCGCCGCTCCACGGTGAAGCCTTTGAAACCATCTTGAAGGACGTTGACAGGTTGATCATGCCCGGCATCACCCATTGGCAGTCGCCTAATTTCTTTGCTTTTTTTCCTGCCAATGCTTCCGGGCCGGCCATCCTGGGAGAG
Source organism: Terriglobia bacterium (assembly GCA_035541995.1). Classification (GTDB taxonomy): domain Bacteria; phylum Acidobacteriota; class Terriglobia; order Versatilivoradales; family Versatilivoraceae; genus DATKMG01. Next base: position 32,421 of record DATKMG010000666.1, on the reverse strand, counting down.
TTACTTTCTGCGGGCCTTGGGGTGCAGGGAATGCTCTGGATGACCAGTCCCGCCTGTACGGAATTGGAGACTCGAGTCCTGGACTGGCTGGCCGAATTGCTCGGGCTGCCGGCACAGTTCAAGTCGGAGGGCACGGGCGGGGGAGTCATCCAGGACTCGGCCTCCAGTGCTGCTCTGTGTGCTCTGTTGGCCGGGCGTGAACGGGCCACTCATTACCAGACCAATCGATCTGGCTGCAATGGCCGTCTGGTCGCGTACGGATCCACTCAAACCCATTCCTCCATTGAAAAAGCTGTGAAGGTTGCTGGATTGGGCCAGCAGAATCTGCGGCTCATCGAGGTGGATGACCGATTTGCACTCCGACCTGCCAGCCTGGCAAGGCAGATTACGCAGGACCGTCAAGCGGGGCTAATCCCCTGCATGGTGTGTGCAACCGTGGGAACAACATCTTCTAACGCCATCGATCCATTGACCGAGATCGGGCGCATCTGCAGTACAGAAGGAATATGGTTTCATGTGGATGCGGCCATGTCAGGAACGGCTGCCCTTTGCCCCGAGTTCCGTTACATTCATCACGGTCTGGAATTGGCTGACAGTTACTGCTTCAACCCTCACAAGTGGATGTTTACCAATTTCGATTGTGACTGCTTCTACGTGGCCAATCGGGAAGCCTTGATCCGGACATTAAGCATTATGCCCGAATATCTGCGCAATAAGCCCACCGAGTCAGGGGCGGTCATTGATTATCGAGATTGGCATGTCCCGCTAGGCAGGCGTTTTCGGGCGTTGAAACTATGGTTTGTGATCCGTCACTACGGAGTTGAGGGATTGCGCTACCACGTTCGACACCATGTCGAGTTGGCTCAAAACTTTGCCGCTTGGGTCAAGGAATCTTCCCGCTTCGAATTGGTAATGCCCCCTCCTTTGAACCTCGTTTGCTTCCGGCACAGAGATGGAGACGAAATGAACCGCCGGCTCTTGGATCAGCTGAACCGGGGCGGTGACATGTTTCTGACCCACACAACTCTCAATGACAAATATACCCTCAGGTTCTGCGTCGGACAGACTCATACCGAACAACGCCATGTGCAGCGGGCTTGGCAGAGGATTCTAAATGCTGCCCAGATCCTGGAGGATGAAAAGCACCCATGAATATTGATGCATCCCCTGATTGGTCCCCATTCTATCCAGGGATGCGGTAGGGAATGTGATTTCGCGGATCCGGTCCTTACGCCTCCAACGGATCGGCTACGCTGCGGGGGATAGCTAACCAAAACGTCGGGAAACAGCCAATGATATAATTCACCTGGAGATTGGACGTTTTCGATAAATGTAGAGGCAGGATGCCGCTGATGCGACTTAGACCCCTGTAGGGGCGATTGAAATTAAGCCCAGGTCCAGCGAGGGACAGGAACCTGGGATCGCCGACGCCCACTTCGACCCTTGCCGAGCTGGGGCTCGGCCGTCCCGGGCTCCTGCCGTTGCACGAGCGTCCAAATTCCAGAATTCATCCGATGATTCGATTCCGCCCCCCCCGTGTCTTTTACCCGTCACTGTTGTCCAGCTTGCTTCTCATTGTCCCATTGATTTCCATCTGTTCGCGGCCTTCTGGTTCTGAAGAGAGTTCAGAGGCTGTTCGCTATACGGATATTACCGAGCCTTCCAAAATCCGTTTTCAAGCCCTCAATTCCGCGACACCCAATAAGTATCTGATTGAGACAATGATTGGCGGAGTTGGAGTCCTCGATTACGACGGAGACGGCTGGCTGGATATTTTCTTCGTGAATGGAGCCAGGTTAAAGGATCCTCAACCTGACGGAGAAGAGCTCGACAAAGCTTCGCCTGAATTTTGGAACCGCTTGTACCGGAACAACCATGATGGGACTTTTACCGATGTGACCGAGAAAGCCGGCTTGAAAGGGAAAGGTTACGGCAATGGAGTGGCCGTCGGCGATTATAACAATGATGGGTATCCGGATATCCTGGTCACCAATTATGGTCCGTGCATTCTCTATCGAAACAATGGCAACGGAACCTTCACGGATGTCACGGCCGAAGCGGGTTTGAAGACCGAAGGCTGGGCTACCAGTGCGGTTTTCTTCGATTACAATAAGGACGGGTTTCTCGATCTTTTCATTTGTCGCTACATGGAATGGAATTTTGCAGGCAATCCGTATTGTGGGAACAGGCCTCCAGGTGCCCGTGCCTATTGTCACCCGGACAACTTTAAAGCTGTCTCCAACTACTTGTTCAAGAACAACGGCAACGGGACATTTACTGACGTCAGTGAGCCTAGTGGTATCAAGTCCAAACCAGGCTATGGGTTGGGAGTCTGCGTCGCCGATTTCAATAATGATGGCTGGCCGGACATCTATGTGGCTAATGATGCTTTCCCGCAATTTCTGTTCATAAACAATGGCAATGGAACGTTTACCGAAACCGGTACTCTAGCTGGGGTTGGCTACACCGACCAGGGCAATACCTTTTCGGGAATGGGTACAGACGCCCAGGACTTGGATGATGATGGGTCCTTTGACATCATCACTACAGCCCTCTCGAACGAGACCTATGCTTATTTCCATAATAATGGAGACGGGACGTTCACCTTTGCCACCATGATGTCCAATCTGGGAGATCTTACTCGGCTCTTGGGCGGGTGGGGAATGCACATCTATGATTACGACAATGACGGTTACAAAGACCTATTCTTGGCCAACAGTCACGTCATGGACAACATCGAAAAGACCCAACCTCATTTAAGCTACATGCAGAAACCCCTCCTGCTCAAGAACGACGGCAAACGCTTTATCAATGTCTCAAGCACCTCCGGCGAAATCTTTACCAAGAGCTTTGCCAGTCGGGGCGCAGCCTTCGGCGACCTTGACAATGACGGAGACATTGATTTGGTGGTTTCCAATCTGACTTCTCCCGCCTACATTCTTCGGAACGATGGCGGAAATAAGAACACCTGGATCGGACTTGAATTGCGGGGCACCAAGAGCAATCGGGACGGCATTGGAGCCAAGGTCAAGCTCGTTAGCGAGAGTGGCAGATCCCAATATTACCAGGTGACGACAGAGTCCAGTTACCAATCGGCTAATGACCGGCGGGTCTTCATGGGGATCGGGAGGGAAAAGAAGATCAAAGAGATTCGGATTAACTGGCCGAGCGGCATCGAGCAAGTGTTGACCAATCCAACGCCGCGGCAGATTCTGAGAGTGGAGGAAAAGGCCGTCCCTTGAGAGCGCACTGTGCAGGGCAGATTACTTGTCGAGGATACCACGGGCACCATTTAGCATGAAAGGAAATGTGGGGCCCTGAGCGAATCGTTTTCCTCGTCGTATTTGGAGGTTTACATGTCGGGGGATGAGAACGACGACGATAAAAATTCTCGAAAACGTGCTCTTACTGGTATCGGGCATTTCTATTTTTGGATTGACTCCGTTGTACAGGCAACGTATTAATGTTGTGCTTATGCTGGCTGTGTGAGAATTGAACGGAGGTGGACGCCCATGCCTTCTGATCAACGCACGAAAACGCAGGACTTTGACCAGGAACCCAAAGGGCCTCTGACTCTGGCCATTGATATTGGGGGAACAGGGGTCAAGGCCGTTACGGTGGACGCCAACAACCAACCGACGACTCCCTTCTTGAGAGAACTGACTCCTAAGCCTCCTACTCCGAAGGCTGTCTTCAGGGTGATTGAAACCCTGGCCCAACAACTTGTTCCCTTCGATCGCGTTTCGGCGGGTTTTCCCGGTGTAATTAAGAAAGGAGTCACCTGGACAGCTCATAACCTTCACCCTAAATGGATCGGGTTTGATTTAGCCACTGAATTATCTCAATTGCTGGGGAAGCCGGTGCGGGTGGTCAACGACGCAGCCATGCAGGGCTTTGGAGCCATAACCGGGAAAGGCCTGGAGCTGACAATCACCTTAGGGACAGGGTTGGGTTCCTCTCTTTTTGTGGATGGTACGCTTGTGCCCGGACTTGAAATGGCTCACCATCCTTTTCGCAAAGGGGAAACTTACGAAGAACAGCTCGGCAAAAGGGCTCTTGACAGCATTGGCACTAGGCGTTGGAACAGGCGCCTGAAGCTGGCCATCGAGCGCTGGGAGTATCTGTTCAACTATGACCAGCTCTACGTCGGCGGAGGAAATGCCAAGAAAGTCACTATTAAACTTCCAGCAAATGCCAAGCTCGTTCCAAACCGGGAAGGCTTGTTCGGGGGGATAGCACTCTGGCGGAACGAGAGAGGCTGAGCACCCATCCATGATTAAAATTGCTCCTTCCATTCTAGCAGCCGACCTGTTGTGCTTAGGCGAACAGGTCAAGGCTGTAGAGTCCGCAGGCGCCGACAGGATTCACCTGGATATCATGGACGGTTCGTTCGTGCCCAACATCAGTTTCGGGATTCCCGTCGTAAAGGCCTTGCGTCCAGTGACAAGGCTCCCTTTGGAGACTCATTTGATGATCGTGCATCCCGAGCGCTATGTTGAGCCTTTTGCCCAGGCTGGCGCGGACACCGTCATCGTGCATCAGGAAGCGTATCCACACCTGGATCGACTGATTCACCAAATCAAAGGTTTAGGGAAGCGCGCTGGTGTGGCCATCAATCCTTCTACGCCGGTCATTGTGCTTGAGAATCTCATTGAACTGCTGGACTTGGTTCTCGTGATGACGGTCAATCCTGGCTTCGGCGGGCAGGAATTCATCGGCTACACCCTCAAAAAGATCGAAAGAATGCGGCAAATGCTTGATCTGCGAAATCCTCGATGTGATCTCGAAGTAGATGGTGGAATCGAGACCCACACCATCCCGGCTGCCGTAAATGCTGGAGCCCGCGTCCTGGTGGCTGGTACGGCGATCTTCCGTCACCCCGAGGGTCTAGAGGCTGGAATGCGCGAATTCTTCAACGCTGTAAATGTTACTGCCCCTGAACCGGCTGCAGGGGCGCCGCCGTAGAATGATTTAATTTCCAAAAGGAGTGTGTATTTTCGTGATTTCTCATGGCGTCGGTGTCTGTTAGAATGAAGGTGTAAAACTTCGAACGAAAGGGAAAAGCCTTGATTACAACACTTCCAAAATGTCTTGCACATCTCGGTGACAAAGCCGATTACCTCTTAGAATTCTCAAATCCAAAAATCCCCAAGGAGCGGTTGCATCTCCCAGGCCCCGATTATGTGGATCGGATTTGGACAGCCTCAGACCGCAATAATCGAGTTTTGAACAACCTGCAACGATTACTATCCAGCACAGGCCGTTTGGCCGGGACCGGTTACCTCTCCATTCTGCCCGTCGACCAGGGGATCGAACATTCTGGTGGCGCCAGTTTCTCCAAGAATCCAGACTACTTTGATGGAGAAAATATTGTTCGTCTGGCGATCGAAGGTGGCTGTAACGCGGTCGCATCCACTTACGGAGTCCTGGGTTCGGTGGCTCGCAAGTACGCCCACAAAATTCCATTTATAGTCAAGATTAATCACAACGAACTGATGACCTATCCCAACAAATTCGACCAAGTCCTTTTTGGTACGATCAAGCAAGTGGCAGACATGGGAGCCTCGGCTGCTGGAGCGACTATTTATTTTGGGTCGGCCGAAAGTGGTCGGCAGATTGTGGAGATCAGCCAAGCCTTTGCAATGGCCCACGAGATGGGGTTGGCGACCGTGCTCTGGTGCTATCTGCGGAACAGCCAGTTTAAGAAAGACAAGGACTACCATGTCTCAGCCGACCTTACCGGGCAAGCCAACCATCTGGGTGTCACGATTCAGGCTGACATCATCAAGCAGAAACTCCCGGAAAACAATGGTGGTTATGAGGTGCTGAACTCGGGGGGAGTCAGCTACGGCAAGTACGACAAACGGATGTACACTGAGCTATGCAGTGACCATCCCATCGACCTATGTCGCTACCAGGTAGCCAATTGCTACATGGGTCGTGCAGGCCTCATCAACAGCGGAGGTGCTTCGGGCAAAAACGATTTTGCGGAGGCCGTTGCCACAGCGGTGATCAACAAGCGTGCTGGCGGCATGGGTTTGATTTCGGGCCGCAAGGCGTTCCAACGCCCGATGAAAGAGGGTGTCCAATTGCTCAACGCCATTCAGGACGTGTATCTCTCGAAGGACGTTTCAGTGGCTTAGGCATGGAATAGGTTTGAGAGAAACAGATTCGTCATCACGACGAAAAATCACGGTCGTCGAACTTACGGCCGTAGTCTAGTTGCCACTTGATTCCGGGAACATTCCTTCCGAGGACTTCGTATTGGCATATAAAGGGTGATCACGGGACACCAAGGGAAGACCGTGTTGGAAGGAGGTACTATGAAGAAATGCCCTTATTGTGCTGAAGAGATTCAGGAAGAAGCCATCAAATGCAAACACTGCGGATCGAGCCTGAACGTTACCTTCCGTCCTGCGAAGAAGCTCTATCGTTCCTTGTCGGATCGTAAGCTATCAGGAATCTGCGGGGGGTTGGGTGACTATCTGGAAATAGATTCGACCTTGATTCGAGTGGCCTGGGTCCTGTTGACCTTTCTCTCTGGGGGGATCGGGCTTCTGGCATATCTGGCGATGATTTTCATTGTTCCCAACGAGAACGAGGTGGTCCGTCGTCCCCGGACTGCTCAGGTCTGATGCAATGGGATGAGAATCCCATATACTCCCCGATCAGGATGGGGACGTAAAGCGCCTGAAAGTATTACCGGGCCTGATTGGGGAGTAAGAGTGGGGTACATTGCATGACGCAGGGCCTCATTCAGCGAAAATCACTCACTCTGTCCCAGGCTGCAATTTCTTCCGCCTGCTTCCTGGTCTCAGTGCAATTTTCTTCGTCAAATGCGCGCCGAAACAGCGCATGACACTCCAATGAAATCGACCTCTCCGAGGTCGATGACCCATTTTCATCGACCGTGGTGACCTAAATAGCTTATGCGGCACTCTCTCTCTTGAAAATCCCTTCTTAATGTGGGAGACGATCTCCGAGCGGCGATCCTCTTTTGGCCGATGACGGCGCCAGGGCGGGTGACGGCGGTCACGCGCACGCCTCCCACTTGACATTTTCATGTTACGTGGCGCTCCTGGAAGTGGCATGAAAGGCTTTCATGAAAATGCGGTTTTAATGTGGGAGCAGCGCTCCTGCGCGGCGACCTCCGAGTCTAGACTTATCGCCGCTCGGAGATCGGCTCCCACACTCCCCCCAAAACCAGGATCTTCATCCGCGGTGGTGAGCTTGAAAAGGTCATGCGGCACTTTTATGAAAATGCGAGATTGGGTGGAGGGTCGTGTGCGTAACCGCTGTCGCCTGTTGCGAGCGCGGCCCCGACGGGACGGAACCCTTCAGTATTTTCTTGCAAGGTGGTGACTTATACAAGGGGCGCTGCTATGAGAATGTATATTGCTGGCCAGTGGATAGAGGGGAACCGCTCGATTGAGGTGATAAACCCTTACAGCAATACGGTAATTGATACAGTTCCCAAGGCCAGTCCTCAGGATGTGGATCGCGCCCTTGCTGCCGCCGCGGAAGGGGCCTCAATTATGAGGAAGGTTCCCGCCTATGACCGGTTCGTAATTCTAAAGCGGGCGGTGGAAATTATTGAGGAAAGAGGAGAGGAGCTAGCTCGAACGATCACCCAGGAAGAAGGCAAAACTATCCGGGAAGCACGCCTGGAAGTGAGCCGATCGGTCCAGACCCTCGAGCTTTCAGCGGAAGAGGCCAAACGACTGGGTGGCGAAGTAGTTCCCCTGGACGGAGCAGCCGGGGCGGGCAACCGTCTGGGATTTACGCTTAGAGTGCCTTGCGGGGTGGTCGTTGCGATCAGCCCTTTCAATTTTCCCCTCAACTTGGTGGTCCACAAGGTGGGACCCGCTCTAGCGGGCGGCAATAGTGTCATCATCAAGCCAGCTACTGACACACCATTATCAGCCTTGAAGTTAACAGGAATTCTCATCGAGGCTGGAGTTCCCTCCCTGGCCATCCAGTGCCTCACCGGCTCAGGGAGCGAAATCGGTGAAGCGTTGTGCTCAGATCCGCGAGTCCGCAAGATCTCTTTCACGGGGAGTCGCGAGGTGGGGGAGCAGATTTGCCGACGCGCTGGCCTGAAAAAAGTGACGATGGAACTAGGGAGCAATTCTCCCTTGATCATCATGCCGGATGCCGATCTGGAGTTGGCAGCTCAGGCGATCGCAGCAACTGGTTACGGAAATGCAGGTCAGGTGTGCATCAGCACCCAGCGAGTATTGGCCATGAGATCTGTCTACGGCCGACTGCTCGAGCTTCTGAAGCCGAAGGTGGAAGGGATCAAAACCGGAAATCCGCTGGAAGAGTCCACCGGAATGGGGCCGATGGTCAGGGACAGGGATGCTTTGCGGGTGGAATCCTGGATTCAAGAGGCCCTTGGTGGTGGAGCTCGCATCGTGACAGGCGGTCAGCGACGGGGAGCGATGTTTGCCCCCACCGTCGTTGCCGACGTGAAACCCGCAATGCAGATCTCGTGTGAAGAATTGTTCGGTCCGGCGGTGGCGGTTACATCTGCTGAGACCATTGACGAAGCTATTTCCTTGGCCAACGATTCCCGGTATGGTCTGGCGGCAGGCATTTTCACCCAAAATCTAGAGTGGGCAATGAAGTTTGCCCGGGAAGTCGACGCCGGGAATCTCCACGTGAACTGGGGACCCCAGTGGCGTGCCGACTTGATGCCTTACGGGGGCCTCAAGGAAAGTGGATTTGGCAAAGAGGGCCCGCGATATGCCCTGCAGGAAATGACCGAAGTCAAAATGGTGGTCTTGCACCTTAAGAATTAGGTATTCCTCCGGATGAATGAAATCCTCACTCCCGGGGTTTCCAAATCCCAAGACCCGAATCTACAATTACTTAGGATGAACGATTCATTGAGTGGGCACGAATTGTTTTGGGATGGACGTTCTGTTACAATCCGACCTGGCTCTCCGTGTTCATCGGTGCACAAGGCCTGAGAAGGCACTCTAAATATGGAACAGTTGACCCTGTATTCCCTTACTACCCCGAAGCCCAAGTCTTCTTCCTCCAAATGGCGGCTTTTGGTTGTGGATGATGAAATAGGAATGGGGGAAAGCTTGCGGTTGCTACTTTCCCACCTTGGATATGAAGTGACTGTGGCCGAAAGCGGAGAGACAGCTCTGGAACATCTCCGTAGTAAACCCTTTGACCTTGTCATCACCGACCTCGTAATGGAGAGTGTCAGTGGTTACGACATTCTGAGTTTCGTTAACCAAGAGGAATTCCCAATCCCGGTAGTGGTTCTGACCGGCCTGGATTCTGTTGACGCAGCAGTAAAAGCCCTGAAACAGGGAGCTTATGACTTTATCTTGAAGCCTTTCGATTTCGAAAACTTCAAGGCCTCCATCCGTCGGGCCATTGAAAAGCGTCAACTGGAGATAATTCAGAGGTTCCAGGACCAGCGGATTAACGCTGTGACCCGCATTGCCCGGGCGGTGACATCGACCCTGAATTTGGATGAAATCTTCCAAATCATTGTTCAGCAAAGCCGTGAATTTCTGGAATTTGATAGTGCGGCCCTCGCCTTGCTAAACAAGGAGAGGTTGTTTTTTGACGTTCTGGCCGTGAGTGTCGGTGACCGAGAACGAGTGGCAAGAAAGGAGCGTTTCCCATTCAGCCATCCGGTTTTTTCTGCGGTGTTCTCCAGCCGCGCTCCTATATTGGTAGCAGACATTCCCACTCACGTCCAGTTTGGACCAGTTGGACTGCCTCTAATGGAAAAAGCGCGCTCATGTTCCTTGGTTCCCCTGGTAACCAAAGATCGAGTCGTAGGGGTGCTCTGTTATGCCAACTGTCAACCGAACGCTTACGACCAACAGGATTTGGAATTCCTGTTGCCGATTGCCGACCAAGTGGCGGTGGCTGTGGACAATGCCCGATTGCTTGATCTTGAACAGCGCCGTTCGCGACAGTTGGAAGTCGTCAACCACATAGGGAAGCAGCTCACGTCTTCCCTGATCGTCGAGAAACTACTGGAGAAGGCCATCTACCTCCTGAAAGACCATTTCTCGTACCGACACATCGACATTTTCTCCCTCGATGAGAGTAAGACTCGCCTTGTTCGTTGTCAGTACCACGAAGATAGCCTTTTTAGCTCAAAGAAACCGTCCACTCTGGGACTTGATGAGGGTGTAGTCGGCCAGGTTGCCAGATCGGGTCAAACCTTCCTGGTACACAATGTCACTCAGGAACCTGCCTACCGGGAAGCTTTCCAGGATACGGCAGTGGAAATGGCTATACCTCTCAAGACTGAGGATGAAATCCTTGGCGTTCTTAACATCGAGGAAACTGCATTGCGCCGATTGGATGAAGACGACCGGATCGTCATGGAAGCGGTTGCATCCCAGATCTCGCTGGCCTGGAAGAACGCCAAATTTTTCCAACAGGTCCGCGAGTCCAAGCATTACCTCGAACTCGTGCTAAATGCGGCCGCTGATTTCTCGATTATCTCCATAGACAGGGCTGGCAAAATCATCACTTTTAACTCGGGAGCGGAGAGACTCTTGAGCCTGTCCCCAGCGGACGTGACAGGAAAGGATATCAATCGAGTTATTCGAAATAAAACCACGCGCAAGGTCTTCCGTTCTCTTAGTCGAAAGGCCCTCCCCGAGAGTTGGGAAGATGAGCTAGAAATAGAGAGGCCTGACAAGAGAAAATTTTGGGCTCACATGGTCATCCATCCGATCATTCCAGAATTTGAGCGGGTCGTGGGATTCCTGATTGTCTTAACAGACATAACGCGCAGGATTGACTTGGAAAATGAACTCAGGCAATTGACAGTCACTGATGATTTGACGGGGCTGTTTAACCAGCGCAGCTTCTTCAAACAACTCAAGCGTGAGATAAAGAGAACCCAAAGGCGGAGTACTCCTCTTTCCCTCTGTATTTTTGATCTGGATCGGTTTAAGACCTACAACGACCAATATGGCCACCTGGCTGGCGATGCGATTTTAAGCCGGGTTGGAGATGTGACATCCAAGAGCATTCGTGCCGGGATAGACCTTCCCTTTCGATATGGAGGAGACGAGTTTTGCCTTCTTCTGCCTGATACGGGAGCACGCGAAGCCCTGACTTCGGTAGAACGCTTGAGACGGGCTATTGCTAAAGAGTTTGAGAATCAAATTAGTATCAGTGCCGGGATTGGTGAATATGTACCAAACATGGAGGAAAAGGAATTCATTGAATCAGTGGACCGGGCGATGTACTTGGCCAAACGAGATGGTGGAGATAAGGTCATGGTGATGACGGCTGATTCCCGGCAATGGGAGCACTCATAGAGAACGCTGCAGTCTCAGTGGGATGATGCGGAGATCGTGCCGCATGAGAGAAGGGGCCTGGATCATGTTAAGAAGACTCTTTGGATTGAGCGTTTCTTCTCACCAGGAGAAGGCTGAGAAATATGAACAGATCGGGAAACTGGGCATGGCTCGACTGGAGTTGGAGCAGGCCTTGGAAAACGTCGACCTGGCGAACGCTTCTCTGCGGGAGAAGCTTCTTGCTGCCTTGGATCGGATTCAGGCCAAAGAAAAGGAAGACTCCGAAACAAGAGCTAAGGAGGCCCTGAGCCGGGGTGACCAAAAGGGAGCACGTTACCACCTGAATGTAGCATTGTCGACGCTGACAGAAGACGACCCTGCCTACGACCGTCTTCTTGAACAGCTCAATTCAATCCCGCCGGACAGTGAAGAGGCAGCAGTGGTAGACGAGTTGGATAGCACGCTTCGAGCCGAGGTCGGGGTGGACTTCCTCGATCGGCAACGGTACTTGGAGTTCTGGAAGTCGGGATATCCCCCCTACAGAGAGGACTACTACTTCAATAAGGCCCTGACCTCAGAGGTCTTCCGGGCTCAGGTCGAACAAGTTGCACGGAACCCGGAGGATGCAGATTCCCACTTTAATTTTGGAACTACGCTCGCACAATTAGGTTTCATTGACAAGGCTTTGGAGGAGATCCGGCGTTTCGTAAAACTCCGGCCAGACGATCGTGACGGCCATTACTTGTTGGCTAATCTGCTGGCTGATCAAGGTCGCGACCATGAGGCGGTTCGGGAATTTGAGAGGACTATCTCCCTGGATCCCGAGTTCCTGCAGGGATATTACTACCTGGCGGTACTCTATTCCGATCTTCAGGATTGGGAACGGGCCGAGAAGTTATTTGCATATGTCGCGGAGCAAGGGAAGGGGACAGAACTGGCTGAGGAATCACGCAGTCGCCTGGAGGCGATCATTCACCGCAAGTGAGGACAACGAGAATGAGGATTCGAAAAGCTGTCTTTCCCGCCGCAGGTCTTGGGACCCGTTTCCTGCCAGCCACGAAGTCACAGCCCAAAGAGATGTTGCCGTTGGTTGATAAACCCCTCATTCAGTACGTGGTAGAGGAGGCCATGGCCTCCGGCGTGGAAACCCTTATTATTGTGACAGGGCGTGGAAAGAATGCAATCGAAGACCATTTCGATGTTTCCTATGAGTTGGAGAAAATCCTGGAAGGCCGTGGCAAGATCGGACTTTTGGAACAAGTCCGCGCCATATCAAAGATGGTGTCAATCTGTTACGTTCGGCAAAAAGAGGCATTGGGCCTCGGCCATGCAATTCTGGTGGCCCAGCCTTTAGTGGGCAACGAACCTTTCGCAGTACTGCTGGGAGACGATATTATTTCGGCCGACGTACCCTGTACACTCCAAATGGCAGAAGTCTATGAGAAGTATCAGTCTTCTGTGCTGGCTACTCAAGTTGTTGAGGGGCCACAGATTTCTCAATACGGTGTCATCAGGGGGACTCCGATATCAGAGGATTCAGGAGACCCACGGGTCTACAATGTAGAAGATCTCATAGAAAAGCCCGCTTATTTGGAAGCCCCCTCCAACCTTGCCATTATAGGAAGATATATTCTTACACCGGAGATCTTCAAAGTCCTTGAAAATACTCCCCCCGATAAGAGCGGGGAGATTCAGCTGACCAACGGGCTTAAGAAACTCCTGGAACAACAGCCTATTCATGCTTACCGGTTCCATGGGAAGCGCTATGATGCAGGGGATAAGCTGGGGTTTCTAAAAGCCACAGTCGAATTCGCGTTGAAACGCGAAGACTTGGGAGAAGAATTCCGAACTTACTTGAGGTCCATCAAACTGTAATCAAAAGGCATTTAAGTGAGAAAATGCCGACACTGTTCTTCCCCCCCCCACTATCTTATCTGCTTGGCCCTAAATCGGAAAAGAGTCGCCCCCCCGGCCAGCCGGGGGGGGAATATTTAGGTGAGACGTACTTCAGTGAGGAGTATTAAAACTGTAGGTGAGCTGTCGTAAGACAGCCAATCATAGGAAAGAATTTTAGTGTGGAAAGCTCGCATAAATTCTGGAACCGCTGTCATTATAACATTGGCTCCCTCTTGGCGGTGATCTGTGCTTGTAGACTATAAAATGCCGAATTAGGCAACCAACTCACCGCTAGAATGACTGAGCTAAATTAATCGTAGTTTAACTAAAATAAATCCAATGTCAAGTAAAAAAGCGAATTTTTATCAATAAATATATAGCACCAGATAGCTATTCTAATAAGCGCAATAAAATCAATCTATTAAGTTAAATTTAGAAACCCCGTTCATTAACAAGACATTCCGGATTAATCAGGGAGTCTGGACTCTGAGACTACCTTAAGGGTCTCTGAGTATTTCTGCAAGATCATTCTGATTCTTCATCCCGACAGTAGATTTCTAGACCAGCATGAAAAACATAGTGATTGGAACCGCAGGGCATGTCGATCATGGAAAGAGCTCATTGGTTAAAGCACTGACGGGGACCGATCCGGATCGTCTGAAAGAAGAGAAGGAAAGGGGGATTACTATCGACATCGGCTTTGCGAACATGGATCTCTCAAACTGTCTCCATGTCAGTTTCGTGGATGTCCCGGGACACGAACGATTTGTGAAGAATATGCTGGCTGGGGCCGCTGGGATTGATGCGGTCTTGCTTGTGGTGGCAGCCGACGAGTCGATAATGCCTCAAACCAGGGAACACTTCGACATCTGCAGACTCCTGGAAATCCGGACTGGCCTGGTGGCGATTTCCAAGAGTGATCTTGTTGAGGCTGAGCTTGTGGAGTTAGTTCGAGCAGAACTGCAGGATTATCTGAGAGGTTCATTCCTTGAAGGGGCGCCAATCGTCTCCGTAAGTTCACTTGATAGGTCGGGGCTGGATCAACTCAAGGACGCCATTCTGCAAATTGGAATGTCGACTCAACCCAAGAACGCACAAACCGTTTTCCGGCTTCCCATAGACCGGTGTTTTTCCATGCGGGGTTTTGGTACGGTCGTCACTGGCACCTTAACAAGTGGACAGTTGAAACGGGACGCTGAGGTTGAGGTCTACCCCCTTCAGAAAACTACGAAGATTCGTGGCATTCAGGTACACGGTCACTCCGTGGAATACGCTGTCGCAGGCCAACGGGTTGCCGTGAACCTGCAGAACATGGAAGTAGCAGAGATCCAGAGGGGGATGCAACTCTCGGAGCCAGGTCGTTTCCGTTCTTCCTCAGTGCTGGATGCCAGCGTGCAATTGCTTAAGAGTTCGCCGACCAGCTTAAAGGGTCGGACTCCCATTCGGTTCCACCAGGGAGCCTCTGAATTGATGGCAACATTGACTCTTTTGGACCGGAGGGAAATCCTGGCGGGATCGAGCGGCTACGCCCGGATTTCTCTGAGAACGCCAATTCTGACAATCCCCGGAGATCGATTCGTGTTGCGGCGCACTTCGCCCATGATCACGATTGGAGGGGGGGTGATCCTGGACAATCATCCACGCCGCTCGGACAAGAGGGTCACTACTGTAAATTTTCTCAAGGCCATCGATAGTGGCTCCGTTGACCAACTTCTGGTCGGTCTAGCCAATCTATACGGAAGGGCAGGGGTCAGCCAATCCCAGGCCCTGGAAAGAAGCCTCCACCCCCCAGAACTTCTGGTCCAGCGCTTCGTAGAGTTAGCGGATCAAAAGCACCTCGTTCTGCTTAACCGGAATCCCGTCCAGGCTCTCTCTCGTCCGGTTTTTGAAGGTCTATGCCAGCAAACTCTAGAGGCGGTCCGGATCTATCATCTTCGCGAGCCGCTTTCAGACGGAGCCCCGAAGGAGCAACTTCATTCTGAAGTATTCCGTGGCTCACCTCCGAACAGTTTCAAAGCCGTCATAGAACAGCTTACTGCGGAGGGGATTCTAGTTTCGGAACACGACAAGGTCAGACTGGCGGGGCATCAGGTGTCCTTGAATCCAGGGGAGGCTTTGAACAAGCAGAGGATCGAAGAGCAATTTCTGAAAGCTGCATGGAAGGTTCCCGCACTCGAGGAAGCGCTTTCTGGTTTGGAAATACCCAGAGAACAGGCTCGTGGATTAGTGCAGCTCTTGTTGAAGGAAGAGAAGCTCGTCAAGATATCCGAGGACCTATGGTTCCATGCCCAATCCATCAGCCGCCTGAGGCAAATGCTCTCTGAGTATAGGAAACAGAGCCAGACGATTGATGTGCGCCAGTTCAAGACACTGACTGAAGTCTCCCGCAAGTACGCTATCCCATTGTTAGAATACTTGGATCGAGAACGGATCACGCGGCGCGTCGGCGACATCCGTGTGATTCTTGTCTGACAGGTTCGAGTTCCGGTTCCTCCGGATGGATTTTGGAGGTTTGAACCCTTTAGAATGGACAAAGGAGTAATCCTCTTGAACACCTATTCAATGTGTTTGCATTAAAGAGGTGCCGAGCTTCGACGACGGGCTTCAAAATCGTAAACAGCATCCTTGATGGGCGTGCCCCGAATATCAATCCGGCCGAGGTCCGCACTGCCAATTCCGGCTGCTTCACCCATTAACACGGTGTTGTCAGCATACTGATGCGATTCCTCGGGTGGGATCAACTGCTCAGGGGGGTGGTAGTGCGAATTCTTGTTGAGACGGAATGGAGCCTCATGCCGCCCTGCCCGCGGGTTGTATCCCATCGTTGCCATCGCAACCGCGTCGGTGCATACGCAATTCCGGCCGACCACCAACAGTCCGGGCTTGGCCGGCTTGGCTCCGGGGATTCCCGTACTCTCACCGCCGACGATGGTCTCAATCCCGTCGATCACCGCTAGATCGATGGCGCGCGCCCCGCAGATATCCGTAAGAAGACGCGGCATGCGCCAGCCTTCGTAACGGTTGGACTTCAAATCGATCTCCTGGGGCATACCGGCAGGCGGCTGCACCTGGCCATAGTGGAACACCCGCTCTCTCACCCACTTTGACGCACCGGGGGGCACTGGATCAAGACCTCCGTACCCTAGCTCCGGCGTAATCCCGAAGAGGTTCTTCATGGATAGGGTGACACCCAGTTCTTCATGGTTCTTCATTTTGGCCACGCTAACGAAGAAATCGCAGTCTTCATAAGAATGGTTCAAACCGAAGGCCGGGAAGACGTATGGACGCTCGGTCTTGACCGGGAGAATTGAATATTGTTTGCCCTGACCCAGTCCGTTGGTGTCTTCAAGTTCCACCAGTGGCGCGGCGCTCTTGATGGCGCTGACGTCCCAACCATCTTGCAGCATGGCGTCTTCGAGCGGCGGGTTATTCTTTTTCCGGAACGTGCTTTCCAGCAATCGGATGCGGTTGGCTCCCAGCTTGCCAAACACGGCGACGAGTGCGCCCACAACGTTGGGGTGCACCCAGGTGGTCTGACCTGCGCTGATTCCCACTCGACGGCCCTTGCCGGACGCGCCGGTCATGTTCAACTTCATGGCGACGGTCTTGCCTCGAACCAGCTGGCCAATCCCTCCAAGTTCATCGAACATGCGCTCGAACTGCGCCACGAGGTCCAGATCGTAGCTAGCGACCTTTGCAACGGACACTGGGGACGCAGGTGCCAGGGGAGTCGCAGCGATTACCCCAGCACGGTCTGCGATCCACGCACCGACTGCGAACCCGGAGAGTGAAAGTAGATCTCTGCGTGATAATAAATTATGAGACTTTTGCATGACTGTTCTCCTGAACCTCTCGAATGATCCTGAATTCCCACAGATTCATCTTACTCCAAAAGCAACGCGCCCCACACTGCTAGCTTCGGTATGGCGACCTCCGTCCGGCTATCAGATGTCCCCCTAACTGGCAACTCGATAGGTGCATCCTCCGGGGTAAACAGGTGCGAGACTTTGAAATTCCCATTGAGCCGGATGGTTATTTTGCTATTGAAAGGGGTCGTGGCATAGTTGAGCATCTGGATCAGCGCGCGTTTGCCAGAGTCGCTGTTGCTTGCGTAAGTCAGGACTGAAGGCACGTTGAACGCGGTGAGTCCCATGGCTTCAGGTTCCAGCAAATCCAGCATATCCCTGGCTACCATTTCCGGGTCGGGGGGATCGTCTTTGTAGACCACAACGTGGCCTTTTCCGACTGAAAATTCAGCATAATCATTTTCTTTGGGAGGGCCACCCCATGACGGGCCGGCCACGACCAGCCCGCCATTCTCCGCGAAGATTTGCAGCAATTTTCGCTCGGTCTCGCTTGGTGGAACCAAATCTGCGGCCAATATCGCTCGGAAGGTCAGTAGCGACTCAAGGTTGAGCTGAGAGCGCTCAATCACGCGATAGGGGACCTGGCGGCGAGCCACTAGGTTTAAATATTCATCAGATGTTGCTGAATTCTGTCGGGCCGTATCCAGAATAATCCCAAGGTTCCCATAAGGTGCAAAGCTACGCCATTCAGCATGATCTTCCGCGAACGCGAGGTAGCGTCCCACGCTTTTCCAGATTGCCAGTGCATCCGTTTCCCTACGGAATAGTCCTGAGCGAAGCTCATCATCAAGTGCAACTAGCCATCGGCCCCCTGCTACAGCCGAGTCAGCCACGCATCTCAGGTAATCCCCTTGTGAGTTGGAGTTGGGCTGCTGATCAATCCAGATCGGCCGCCAGGCTGTCCCCATCCGGATCGAACGGACCAGCCAGATGTTTGAATCGATCCAGGGCTCGGCTGACGGCCCCGCCCTGATGCCCATATCCGCCAGATCACGAGCATTGGGACGCACCCCCGTGACCGCCAGCAACGGCATCTTTGCCCTACGGACCAACGCCGCATTTCGGGCAATGGGGATTACGAGGGCTGGACTGTCGATGGATCGCAGCGCTGCTTCCAGATTCTTGGCAAATCCGCCTTGGCTGGGGAAGTCCCCGTCCAGCACAAGGCCATCCAACCGCGCCTCATCGGCGGCCGCTGCGACAACCCGAG
Organism: Terriglobia bacterium; assembly: GCA_035541995.1. Lineage (GTDB taxonomy): Bacteria > Acidobacteriota > Terriglobia > Versatilivoradales > Versatilivoraceae > DATKMG01. Next base: position 14,158 of record DATKMG010000666.1, on the reverse strand, counting down.
GATCTAAGCCTGGATAGACAATCCCCATTGCTGTGATGCCGCGTTTTCGGGCCAGCATGGCGTAATCTTTGACTTGTTGAAGCTGCAGTCTTTGCACCGCAGGCTCAGCTTCCGCCATGAATGTGAGTATCAGGCAATTGATAGGAGTGCCTTCAAGCAGGGAAAGGGTAGTTGGATCGTACCATTCGGCGATTGCCTTGCGAATTGACCCATTTTCAGCCACTGCCTTGTCTTTCGCACGGCGCGCTACTTCGAGCGGCCCACCGTCCCAGCGTGCCGGGACCCAGACACTCGGGTTCCCCAAGCACGATCCCGTCGCAATCGGGCCAAGAAAGGCCAGCACTGCCAGCACGGCGATGAGCTGCACCTTTGCCAGACGGTATGGGCCCCTGGATAGCCTTTGCGCGGTCTTCGCCATAGAGCACGACAATAACAGACTCGAATTCCAACCGCAACGAATCTCCGATAGGAGTCACCGTTCAGAACGACTGACCAATGCTAAAGAAGAAAACGCTTCGACTCTCGCCAGGTCGGAGATCCAAGGGGAAGCCAAAGTCGAAGCGAAGGAGGATAAACGGGGTCTTGACCCGCAGACCGAAACCGGCCGATTTCCTGAGGTCGCGGAAATCCAAGTCGCTGATTCTTGGATAAACATTTCCCACGTCCAGAAAGCCGACACCTTCGAGCAATGAAATCATCGGGAACCGGATCTCGTTGTTCAGGATGAAAAGGGCGTTGCCGCCGATCGGTACCCCATTTGTATTTACCGGGCCCACACTGTCCTGGGGGAATCCCCGGATGCTGTTCCCACCTCCAGCGAAGAAACGTTCAGTCAAGACTACATCCTCGCTGGTCAGTGGTTTCAACGGATCCAGCCGAACTATATCCACACTGGTCAGTGGTTTCAACAGACCCAGCCGAACCTGGCTCGCAAAGACCAGCGGGGAGCGCTTCGTCTCGAGCCCAAATGGATCGGGCCTGGGTTTGATGAGCGGGAAGTAATGAGAGTACTGACCAAAATAGCGTATATAACCGTAATCGCTGCCCAGCCAGGAGGGTGCGTATTCCACAGTGTTTGAGAGGAAGCTGCCTCGTCGGGGATCCAGGAATTCGTCGCGCAAATCGCGGGAAAAGGCGGCCGACAGAATTCCCTGACGTGCCGATTGCTTCGTTGAGGTTCCGATCAAAGCGAGAGAATCAGTCTCCAGCTTGTACCCGTAAGATAAACGCAGTGTCCGCCCTAAGGAACGATCCTGCTGCAGGCTAAGACCAATCTTGTCCACACGATATGTCTCGGAGTAATCCTGACGGTTTACGTAGAAAGTGACGCTACTGTTCCAGGGCCATCCTCGGAGCACAGGCTGAGCGACATAGACTCTCAATTCACGGAAGTCACGTTCAAAGCGGCCGCGCGCTCCTGCAACTCTGGCCCCACCCAGGGAGTTGCGGTTTTCAAATTCAGTGACTACCCCGGGCCCTGTCCCAGAGTCGTACAGGCCCCCATAGAGGAAACGAAAAGGCTTGGGTTCCTCCACCTTGACCATCATTTTGACGGGAACTTGGCCATCCTTTGTGTCCAGGACCTGGGGAGGAGGCTGTGGTTGAATCTCCACCCTACGGAAACCCCCAGTCTGGTAGAGACCGCGCAACGACTCATTGATCTTTTCTTGATTCTGCGATTCGCCTGTCGAAAATCGAAGTTGTCCATTGATGAACTTCTGTGAGGTCTGGTCATTTCCCGCCACTTCGACCGACTGGATCACATTCCTTCTTTTCTCTTCAATCTGAAAAACGAGGTCCACCGTAGCTTGCTCATCGTCCCGAAGTACTGAGGCGGCTATCGTGGCGCCGGGATAACCCGTATTCCGGTACTTCTCTTCCAGCTTTATCAGACATTCATCCAACCGGGATGCAGAGAATACGTTTCCTTTCAGCAGTGGAATCCCTGCTCGCAGCTGTTCTACGTCGAGCACTCGGTTACCTTGAAAACGCAGCCCAGCGACGTGGAATTCGCGACCCTCCTGGATGGGGATAACGACTTGGCTCTTTAAGCCAATGGTGTCCTTTTCTACTTTGGGCCAGTCTACGTGTGCCAGGAGATAACCCCGGATCAGGTAATAACGGGAGAACAATTCGACCGCTCGCCGCGGATTGGCATAAATTTCCTTCTCCAGGTGGTTCTGACGCAATAAGAGCTTGAGGTTCGGGAGATGCTGGGGGCTGGCTCCGCTCAACACCACACCAGCGGCACTGAATTTGGAGCCTTTGTCGATATCGAAGAACGCGCGCCGAAAATTCTCTGTGCCGGGCAGGACTTCGCCCTTAACGCTCGCATCTAGGTAACCTTCTTTCAGTAAGTAGCTGCGGAGGACCTCCTTGGAGCTGGCCAGGCGCTGCTGGTCGATAAAGCCAGTCTGCCAGGCGCTGCGTACTTGTTTCCGGACCTTCTTGGGGGGGTGGGCTCCTTCGAAAAGGAATTGAACTTGTAGACCCTCGTTAATCAATACCTTCAAGCCAACCACCCCCATGTTGTCCTCAGTGTCCATCCGAATCCGGGCTTCCTCGTACCCGTGTTTATGATACTCCTTGCTCAATTTCTGCAAGCCACTGCGAGCCTTATAAAGATCGAATTTCTGTCCTGTCCTTAGCTTAAAGGTCTTCTGAAGGTCTTCTGTCTTAAGAGCCCTGTTCCCGCTAAACTCCACCACCCCTACTTTCTGTGTCAATGTTCGCTTGCCACGTTCATCTGAAAAAATGGAAGGCTTTCCTCCGAATTTGATATCGTGGCGAAACTCCCCCCGATAAGTGTTGTCTTCTTGCTTGGTAAGCTTGACGCTAAAGCGGCGACGGAAGTCATATTCAAATATCCAGATCTGCTTCTGAGTGTCCGCCAGATTCAAGGAGTAGATCAGGCGTAGAGAACGGGTCAAATCCTGCGCGATAGTCAATCGAGTCCCGGGATCGGATTCTGAAGCAATGGCATTGGGTTGAATGCTGACCTGACTGATCCCAAACCGGCGCCGCAGTTTCGCGCTCAGATCCGTGCTGAGGGCTCCGCTAAGCAGGATCATAGATTGGGCTTGCTTGGGGTCGAAATTAGCGTGCCTGGACTGGGCCACCGTCTGGCCGGTCAGCAAAACCGAGATCACGTCTTCTTCCGGTAGCGCAGGATCGGAAGTGAAAGTCATTGTGATGTTCTTACCTACACCGGAAAGCCTCAATTCAATCAGATAATCGTTGACTCGAGTATTGGCGAGGATGTCGAGATACGGATCGAGACGACCTGCCGGGGATTGAGTCACTACTCCTCGTTGCACGGTGTACGAGCGATCCCCGAAGTAGAGTTTCCCCCCTTCTTCCATCCTGACGGAGCCGCCAAATGTCGGCCGATTCAAGTCCCCGGAGACTTCAAAGTTGAAATTGGCCAAGAGGTCTGCCAGATTGTTGCGAACCTGGATGGGATGTTGGGAGGCGATTTTCAAGTCCAGAATCACGGTGCCGCCGGCGGAACCTTTCTTCGGCATCGAGCCCAAGTCGGAACCGAAATTCAGTGCTGTTGCTGACCTTCCCAGGAAATCGATATTTTCAAGGAAGACACCCTCCTTGACTCCTAATTGACCTTTTACCAGCAGACCGGAGTCGTTGGATCCCACCTCCAGGGCAAAGTCAGAGGAAGTTTCAAGCCCCTTGGGAAAATCCAGGAAGATATCGCTCCCTTTGAGGTTGAAGGCGACGTCCCGAAGTTGCCCTCCTTGCAGACGAAAACTGCCCTGTCCCGAGATAACACCTCCATTGAGTTTTGCTCTCGAAGGGGCCACTCGAAAGCGGTTCCCATCGATTTCGATTCTGGCCTCAATCTCCTCTGCTGCAATCCTGGGGGACTCCCAGCGGCCTACTCCGTCACGCAGATGGGCAAATCCTTCAATACGAGGAGTAGAGCTGGTACCCCTTAGCTGAAGATTCAGTTCAACTTGTCCGTCAGTCTGGACCGAGGGAATGAACAAAGGGATGATGGCAGCGCTTATTTTTCCTTTGAGGGACAGGCTGAGCGGAGAGTTACTTGTGAGGCCTGCACTTCCCGTTACCAGAAATTGGGACTCGGTTCCTTTGAGTTCAAAATCCTCAACCTGCAGGTTTCCTTTAGAGATTGTAAGGCGCAAGGGTCTGGCTTGCTCGATCTGGAATTGCTTGCGATGCAGAGACAATTCCCCAAATTCAACTTTAGCTGTCAAGGAAGGCAGGGTAAATTCTGTGGCCCCCCCCTCCGCCCGAAAACTGACTCTTCCAGCAGCGCCTTCACTTGAACCCGCCGCGTTTCCAAAAGGAACATGATCGGCTTCGACCAAGAATCGAAGTTCTTTGCTCGGACCCCTCTTGTTTGTGACTGATGGAGGGCTCTTTGTTAATAGAGCCAGTGGAACCATTCCCGTAGCCTGGATCTTACCCTCCCCAATCTCGGCCACCAACTGATGCAAATCCAGGTAATCTTCTTTCAGGGAGAAATTGGCTGCCAATTTGCTAAAAGGCAGAGAGAAGCCAAGTCCAAGCAATGATCCTCCGTGAACCGTGACCGTACTTGTGACATCAAGATTATTGCGGACCCCGCTGGCCGACAATTCTGTGTCGATTCTTCCCTCCGGGCCGACAATCGATACTTGGGGTACGAGTGATCGCAGGAACTCGGATCCCAAAGAGCTGCGAAGCTGAAATACCCCGGGTGGAGCTTTTTCGCCGATCGGAACCTTACCGGAAAAACTCAATTTTGAATCCCCACTGGAAAAGCCGGCCGTATCAAACTCGATCTGCTGACTGGAGAACAAGATGTGCAACGGGTTCTCGTTGACAAATTGCTTTCCCCCGATGATGACAAGGGCTTTTTCCAAGGTTGCTTTGCCTTCCAGGGTCTCAGGTTGATGCAGGTCAAGTTTTCCAGCAATGCTTCCCTTTAGTACTCCACCAAGCAACTGCCTGTTGCCAACGGGGATGGAAAGCTTGGCCAGATCTAAGTTGTCAAGACTGATTTGGAAGTCGGAGGAATAGGGTGACCGCGATTCAATTTCCAATCGACTGCTTAGATTCAGAAGAGGAACCTGTACTGTACCCTCAGCTCGGTGTCGGGCAAGGCCCATTCTAAGCTCGATGGCGCCAATGTCTCTTTCGCCGATCACAGTGTCCAAGCTGCTCGCTTTTAGATCCACGGTGGGAGCGTCTATGTTTCCTTGTCCCCGCGCTTCCAGCTGCAATCGGGTACTGAATGGAACACCGCCGGGAACTCGGAGATTGGAAATGCACAACGGGTTGCTTTTGAGCTGGAAATCGAACGATTTCGCCGTCAGGTTTAGGCCACCTGCGGCTTCCAGAACCCCGATTTCTCCCCCCTGAGGCTTCTCGAGCCGCAATTTGCCTGAAACCAACTGATGCGGGTGCCATTGGAGGTGGCCAGTCAGGCGGCCCAATGGTTCGCCGGAATACTCAAGAGATCGGGCATCAAACTCAAGGCCAGCCTCGGGGCTCGAAAACGGGCCAGAGGCACTAATCCTTAGATCGGATGTCCCTTTTAATGGGACAGAGAGCCCAAGCCCTTCAAGCACATTCGGCAGGTTGATTTCCCGGCCCTCAGCCTTCAGCTTGATAGATGTTGCGGGAGCGGAGAAATCGATTCCTGTACTCCCCTGCAGGGATTGGTTTTCCCAGTCTAGCCGGAAATTCTCGATTTGCACTTGTTGGGGAGTGAAGTTGCCGTTGAAGTTGACGACAACATTATGGACCCGACCCAAAGCAATCCGGGATCCTTGGACTTCAGCGGCGAGAACAGGATTATGCAAGCTGCCAGACAACTCTGCATTCAACCTGAGAGCACCATCTATAGAAATGGGTTGCAAAGTCCCCGGCGGTTTCTGCATCCACTCCTCCACGGCAGGTAACAACTCCCGGGCACTGTCGACCAATACTTGAATTTGACCTTCCAGTTGTCGGCCTTCGCCTTGGACTACGAAGGATCCGTGCCCCTGGGTCCCGGGCAACTGGAATTGTTGGACCGTTAAGCGCGTAGTCTGGTCACCCTCCTGCTTGAGAGAGAATTTCCCGGAAACCCCTGCAACTGCCCCCAGGTGGTTCCTATGCGACTTAAACTCAAAGGCGACGTCGGCTTGTCCTTTCTGCCACATCAGTTCGGGGCAGGAAGCTTCCATGCGAATGGTTCCTCGGCCCACCGCTGGCCAGCTCTTTCTCCACAAGTTTAGTGCTGCCTCTGGATCAATTCCTCTCAGCTCGGCTGACAAGAGGCTGGATCTTCCTGTTTTCGGGAAAGCGAATTGACCATGTGCCTTGAAACTTCCCGACAGCAGACCACCCTCCAGGTTCCGGAGCATGATCACTGGACTGGCCCCTTCCCAATCGGCCGATGCTTTGATTGGCCTAACTCTCAGGCCGGCAAACAACAGATCCGTTGCAGACAGGTCTCCATGAACTCGAGGGATGGCCGTTGTCCCTGAGACCAGCAAATCTCCGTTGATCTGCCCTTGCATCGGGAACGGTAAAATCAGGAATTGACTGAGTCCTGTCGTATCCAGTCTTACCTGGACATGAAGGTCCAACTCGGGCGATCCGGAAGGGTGCCACCACCCCTGGAACGTTGTCGAAGAAGCACCGGACTTCAGCTGAACATCTTCAACATTCAGTTGGCCAGAGCGAAAGACGGCCCGCACCTTAAAGTCGTGGAAGGGGAGCGCCTCAGCTTTCCATCGGATCTGGCCGTTATGGACACCTTGAAAACGGAGGGACGAGCCTTCCTGGCCTAACTCCCTGCTCAGACTCAACGGACCCACAGGAGACCGGAGCTCCACACTATTTGGCTCATCTTTCCAGGAAAAGGAAAAGTTGGAGACCGCCACCGAAGTTAGAGGCAACTCCTTTGGCAGAGTCGGAAAGCCTCCTCCTTGTGAAGATGGCCAGTTTCTGCGGCCACCCCGAGTCGTTAGCAGATTGATGGAGAGCTGTTCGATGCTGATTTGAAGAGCTTTAAGGGAAGGATGCCAAAGTTCACGATGTGGCAGCTGAATCAACACATGCTGAGCCTGGGCTAATTCGGGCAACCCGGCGGAGTCCAATGTGTGAACGACAGCACTCTCTAGTTCGAACCGCAGTGTAAATAGGTTGAATCTGAGGTTCTTGGCCTCAACTCGGAGACCGGTCGTTTGTTGGAGCTTGGCTTGGAGCAAGCTGAACAACCATACCCTCCCCCAAGGAGTGTGAATGAAGGCGAGGCTGATCAGGACCACGGGCAGGCCAGCGCTGCCCATCCAAAACAAACACCTACGCACGCTCCATTTCCTTCTGTTCATCTTATTGAGGGATTTCAATCGTTCATTGGCCGCGTCGTCGAAGATACGCGGTTCGAGCTCCGTTGGCGAGGAAACCTCGCGCAGCTTTCAGTCGTGCCGTCAAGATCCGCCACTGGCTATTCTTTGGCGTTACGCAATGCGGAATCCGGCGACGGATACTCTAGGGTGTTCTCCACTTTAGCAATCGTGGCCGGATCATGGTTTGGGAACGGCAACTCCTTGTTCTTTCTCCAGCGCTCCACTTCGGCTTCCGCAGCGCGGGCTTTCTCCTGGTCTGGTCCGGTTTCTTTGCCGAGGTAAAGGGTCTGGGATGGAAAAGCCATGCTTGTCCCGGATTCCCCAACGAGGTCCATGATGCGCAGGAGGAGGTCCTCCTGAATGGCCAGGAACTCCGGATAATCCGTGGTCAGAATATAGGAGAAAATTTCCAGATCAATCGATGATTGACCAAACCGCAGCAAGCGCACTCGAGCCGACGATGACTCGACTTTGGGATGTTGGTAGAGCAACTTGCGTATTTCCGCCAGCAGAAAACGAAGCTGATCTGCCGAAGTTTCGAAACGCAACCCGGGGGTGAGCTTAAAAAGAATCTTGTCGCGACGGCTGATATTTTCCAGGTTAGCATTGGACAAGGCGCCATTGGGGATCGTCACCACGGTCCGATCGATCGTTCGGATGCGAGTGGACCTCAATCCTATATCTTCGACCGTACCCGACTGGTCAGCTACCTTGCAGAAATCCCCCACCTGAAAAGTCTGATCGCTCAGGAGGGAAATGCCTCCAAAGAGGTTCTCCAGAGTTTTTTGAGCCCCAAGACCCAGGGCTATGCTGCCGATTCCGATGCCGGCCCAGGCTGCGCTAACGTTCACCCCAAAGGACTGGAGCACAAGCAGAACCAAAAGGACAAGGATGACCACCTTGAGGATTCGGCGTCCGAGAAGGAAAACGGAGTTTGCGAGGGCCACGCTGGTCCTGGAAAGGCGGGCAGCTAGGCGACCGGACAGAAAGTCAGTCATCCTGGCCAGCATCCAATAAACGGCTATGGCCACGGGGATTCCCACTACCTGGCCATAATACTGCCGATAAAGCAGAGGAACCCCAAGTGCCCTAAGAAAACTGTAGTGGAGTAAAAGCATCAACAGGAGTGTCACTGGTCCGAGACGTGGAAGATGCGGACGGACCTTCCAGCTTTGCCGCCGGATCCATTTGAGTCCTCGCTGGATCCCCCATTTCGCCAACCCGAGCACTAAAAGGATGAACCAGGCGACCCCAAGAGCGACAGGGTACAACAGGATAATGGCAATCCATTGCCACAAAGGCATGCTAAGGAAACGGGTCTGCACCAGCACTTCAGGGAGGTGTTCTTCGAAATCCAGGAACTTTATGAGCTCGTAAAGCTCGGGGACTTGTCTGAGAGTTTCCGCGGAGATCAACCAGACTTTCCCCACATTTTTCTCGGACACTTGGACGAGCAGGAGGGCGACCGTATTTCCTTCAATCCGAATCTCTCCGGCTCGCTCCAACTCGGGAGGTAAACCATCATCCAATCTCCCCGAGGGGTCGTTGCTGACAGCATTCAGCTGGCCCTCCCAGTTTCGATCAAGCAGGACTTTCAACTGCCTTGACAGTTCCACTCCTTCCGCTTCTGTCTTCCGAACGCGGCCAACCTTGAGCTGCAAGTATTGCGTTGCCAGTTCGTAATTCCCTTTCTGTGCCAAATCGATGAACCGAACCAGAGCCTTGCGAGGGGTGGTCCGATCTAACGGGTCAACCGGTTGAGCTTCCCCTGCTTTCGCAGATTGCTCGGAGGACTGAGGCTGCGCGAAAGCCATTGACAAAGTCAAAGAGGTAGCCAGAAATAGAAGAATCGACTTTCTCATTGTGGCGTGCAGTGTAACATTTTTTGGGGCGGATGATCCATGGATCAAGGTTCTCTTGGATGCAATCTAAGCTGAAGGGCCTGCAAGGCGCAAGACGTCCTGAAAGGACCAGAGAAATCAGCAGGGGTTGAGCGGCGACAGGGTTCGCCGCGATACCCCTGGACATTCGTTCCCAGGGGCCCATGGGTCCGCACCCGGAAAGGGTGCCAGCCTGTCCTGTCACCCCTTCAGGGTGAGGGTGCCGGGTGGCTTTAGTTCCAGGGGCCAGGACAAAGCGCGGACGACCGCAGTCCCCGCCCCTGGCTACTTTCGCGAGTCCCCGGGACATGGCATTACCGGCACCCATATTGCCCGTCAGTTTTGATTGCACCCTACCCCACCACCTGGCTTGTAAGCAGGAGGGAGGGGGATGTATACTGTTTATCAGGATACTGAGGCGTCGGGAAAAGTCCGAAGCAAAGCGGTAGCAAAGTTCAACCGTCGCGGTGAGGTTTCTCTGGAAAGGCTTAGCTGTTGCTAGAGAACAAATGCATGGCCAGATGCTGGCGTGATTGTGCAGGTTGCCAGTGACCACATGTAAGAGAGTTGGGGTGAGCACATCGAATTGTCGAACTTAACTCGCGAGAGCCTGCCGATGAACGCCCTGGGATGACCAAGTCGTCCCCGCATTTTCTGATCGCTCTGAGCTTCTTCGGCAGAAAAAGGAGGAGACCATGGTTTTACCCAACCTGATGAAAATGGTTGAAACACACGCAGAGGACCTCACTAATGAAGTTATGAGTGACCTCGCACGGAACCCCAAAACCCCTTATTTCCACGGGATTCCCCCTCAAGAAGTCCACCGTCGGATTTATGATGTCTATCATAATCTCGGCCGGTGGTTGTCTGAAAAGAACGAAACCAACATACAGGCCGTCTACGGCGAGGTGGGCCGGCGACGTCACGAAGAAGGCGTTCCCTTGTATGAGGTAGTGTGCGCAGTGATCCTCACCAAAGAACATCTTTGGGATTACATTCGCAGAAATCAAGGATTGAGTTCCGCGGTCCAGCTTTACCAGCAAGAGGAACTGGCTCTCATGATTGGCCGGTTCTTTGATAAGGCCATCTACTATGCAGTGAAGGGGTACGAAAGTGCCCGACTGGTCGCGGTGCCGGCAGCGAGGAAAGCCGTCTAACTGATTGCCGGGATCCCTCGACCGGATTGATGAAGCACGCGCCAAGTTCCAGCAGTTCACGTCATGTCGGCCCCTATGGGGATATGTTTGCTCTCGTCTTCCTGGCTGTTAAAATACTGAGGACGAGGACTTATTCCTTATTCGATAGCAAAACCTTGCAGTAAGTCGCCGGGTGGGTCCACCCTGTAAGCCAAGCCCCTCCTGGGTCCAAAGGTAGATTATGGACGAATACGGAACTTCGGCAAGGATGTGAAGTGGCATGTCTGCTAATGTCGAGAACACGGAACACCGGGCCCCTACAATTTCTGCACCGAAATACATCTTGATCTGAGCCTGAAAGGAGAATCTTGATGAAAGCCACAGAAGCAAGAACATATGCCCATCCCGACGTTTTGGTGGCGACCAGTTGGGTAGCCACTAACCTTGAAAACCCGAAAGTTCGCATTATCGAGTCTAATGAGGACACTCTGCTGTATTCTTCCGGGCATATACCGGGTGCTGTACACGTGGACTGGACCAACGATCTCAACGACTCGGTCCGTCGGGACTACATTCGAAAGGCAGGATTTGAATCACTCATGTCGCGGATTGGAGTCACCGCCGACACGACGGTTGTCTTTTATGGTGACAAGAACAACTGGTGGGCCTGTTACGCTTTCTGGGTCTTCCAACTCTTTGGTCACACTCGGGCCAAGGTCATGGACGGTGGTCGAGTGAAATGGGAACGAGAGCGGCGTATGCTGACCCGCGAGGTTCGACAGTATCCAGAGACCCAATACAAAGTTCAGGAGAGGGATGACAGTGTGAACCGGGCCTTTCGTGATGAGGTTTTGAAGCATACCGAGCTAAAACTGCCCCTGGTGGATGTCCGCTCAATTGATGAATACACGGGCAAACGGTTGCACATGCCCGATTATCCCAATGAAGGTGCTCTGCGAGGCGGGCATATCCCCGGTGCAAAGCATATCCCCTGGTCCAGGGCGATCAACCCCGAGACCGGGGCGTTTCGAAGTGCCGACGAACTCAATCAGATCTACCTGGAAGAGAACAGACTCAACCCGGATGAGAAAATCATCGCCTACTGCCGTATCGGAGAGAGAAGCAGCCACACCTGGTTTGTTCTCAAGTACCTGCTGGGATTCAAAAATGTCAAAAACTACGACGGGAGTTGGACAGAATGGGGGAACCTCGTTGACATTCCGATTGAGAAGTAAGAGGGAGGTTACTATTTAAGGAGGGGACGCAATCTATGAGGGATTGTCCGGAGAGACTAAGAGAGTTCCTCGAGACGATGGCGATGGTGAGTGACGAGTCTGAACGAGCAAGTTTCCTGATCAGCTATGCAGACCGGTTCAAAGAGGTGCCCCCCGACATTGCCCGGCGACCTTTTGCTGAAGACCATCGAGTCCCTTTCTGCGAATCGGATGCGTTTGCATGGGCAGTTCCCAACCCCGACGGGTCTCTCAAGTTTTATTTCGCTGTGGAGAATCCCTCTGGTGTGTCGGCGAAGGCCTTGGCGGTGATATTAGACAAGACCCTCTCAGGGACACGTCCCGAGGAGGTGGCAACGGTCTCTCCGGACATCGTCGAAAAAATCTTCCGTCAAAATATCTCCATGGGAAAGGGGATGGGCCTGATGAGCATGGTGCAAACTGTGAAGAGGTTAGCCCTGCGGGCTTGCTCCCAGAGTTCCTTACTTCAAGATCTCGCTTGAACTGAGCCAGGAGACGGCCTGTCTAAGCACATCCGGAAATTGCGCCCCCAGCAACGCAGAAATAGGAAGGAAAACATAGGTCAGGATTCGAAAGACAAAAGCCCGGTCCCATGGGTATTTCCCCGAGAAACTCGCAAAGCAGATAGGCTGCTGAATGCGAGTTTCGCGACAGAAACTAATTAAAAACTGCTCGTAGATTTTTGATTTAGGCAAGACTCTAATTCTTCCTGAACAGTCTTGCAAGGGGTAACAGACGGAGCAACAACACAAGTAGAATTTGTGGACGGCAGGATTGGCGGCTAGGATCGTGCGCGACGGTCGGCGGAACATCGCTTTCCAGCTACTACTTATTCGACAGATAGACGATTCCAGTTAGTCCACCTAGTCAGTGAAGAGCCCCTGCAGAATTGGGCCAGAGATCCGTCGCATATCCCCATACAAGAGTCTCCTTGAATCTAGAGGCAATTGCCGGTAAGATTAATTTATCGTGAAAAAGGGAATTCCCGTGGGCGTGCCTCTCGCGACTCTCTGTGGATGAGGAGGGCAATAGAATGCCATTTCCGGGAATATTCACCAGAGATAAGAGCCAAGCTGCTCAGTTGGAGCATTTGTTGCGACGAGGCAATATCTTTCGTTGGAATTCCTGTTTTCAAAATCAATAGAGGAGGACACATGAAAAGAATGTTCCTGGTTCTGGCCATACTGGCCACATTCTCTTTAGGGCTGCAGGCTGCATCCGAAACATGGAAAGGAGTGGCCTTAGTGGACAGTATGTGTGCAGCTAAGGTGAAAAGCGATCCGGACAAGCATACCACTAAGTGTGCACTCCAGTGCCAAGGGAGTGGTTATGGGATTATTACAGCCGACGGCACTTTTCTGATGTTTGACTCTGCGGGGAACGACAAGGCGCTGGCAGCGCTTAAGGCCACTAAAAAGACCAATCACCTGAGAGCCACGGTAACCGGAGAGAAAGACGGGGACACCATCAAGGTGGACTCTCTATCTCTTGACTAGGCAAGAAGAACCACCAGGACAACCAAGGTGAATCAACAACTGGAGGGCTGAGCGGGCAAGCGCTATGGCCCTGCGAGGCTGTATTTGCCGGCTTGTATGGGGCTTCGCGGGTCTCAGCACTCCAGAATTCGCCGTTTAGCGGCCCCAGATGGGTTAAACTGGTGGGCGGTGCAGGAATTGAACCTGCGACCTCATGCGTGTCGATTCTATCCTCTAGCTTTTTCTGACTGTTACTATTTGCGCTGGAATCCTTATCCAACAAGGGTTTCAGCGCATATTTGAACAATCTGTAACAAGCCATAGCTGACTAAGAAAACCGGAATTGAAAGGGGGTTACGGCACAAATTACAGCACAAGAAAAGAAACCTTCTTGTGGGGAATTCCGGGGACACCAAAGCAATCAATCGACTCCCAACTCAACTAAGGATATTAACGACCCCCTGCGCCCAGGGCAGACGGCAAGCCATTTTTCAATAACTTAACTCGTGTCGCCTCAACGGATATCCAACAACTTAGCAAACCTCGTGGCGCTAATTGCTGCCTTATTTCTGACAAGTTTCTGTTTTCTCCTTTGGTCCGTAATTCCGATCTAACTTTGACTTTGTGGATGAATGGGAGCTAGCGATTCCTCGTCACTGATCCCAAGTGTGTACTCGCGACTGGGCGCACACGCCACCACGCGGGGACGATGTCATTAATTTAGGCTGCGGGTCTGGTTTCCCCATTAACAAAGTCCTGGTTAGCGAAGGGCTGAACGTCTGTGGCATTGATGCGTCGCCGTCGTTGGTGGAGGCATTCCAACACAACGTCCCCGATGTACCTGTCGCACCGGAATGCTGCCGGGGCGGAGCCTGGCAATTCTAATCCGAAGGCTTAGGGATGGTGTCTCTTGATAACTCTTTTCCAGGAAGCGGCAACACCCCACCGAACAAAACTCGAACCAAAGCCAAAAAGACACAAAGCGGCTGGATTTTTTTCTTTAGCTGATCCTACACCGGCTTGCCTATGTCTCATATCCGGGACATAATAGAC
>DATKMG010000665.1:0-12149 GCA_035541995.1 Terriglobia bacterium | reverse complement strand
CCGGCATTACGAAAGGCTTGCCGGCTGCCGCAGCCGCGTCGTGGGCCGAAGTCAGCTCCAGGCCGGTCGTCCAAGGCGTGTCCCACAGGGCCTTCTCTTTTGCCAATTCTCCCGGGTTATTCTCGGCGCTGCGGGCAGGAATATCGGGATAATAGGACAGTCCGTATTCGTCCACGACTTTCGACAGCGCCCAGTCGTCCTGTCCATAAATTTCCACGTCTCCGTTGGTAACGGTACTGCCCACGGCATGAGTGCGAGTGGGATGCACGGGGTCTATGGATTTCACCAGATCGTTGATGTGCTGTAGAATCTGGCTGGTGGCATACCAATAAAACATGGGGCGATCAAAGTTCGCATATTCCTGATTGAGCAGGGGGTCATCCCATTGCGCGAACCAGGCGGCCGGGCTTCCGTATTTCTTTAATCCCCATTCCTTAAACCAACGGCTGAAATGCTCGTCGTCATGAGCTTCCCTTCCTTCGCCCACGGATAACGAGAACCCACCCATGTGTGGTTCATCCCAGATGTTGTACGCAATCACACTGGGAGAGTTTTTGAAATGCTCGACCGTAATCTTGGAGTAGTAGTCAATCAGGCCCATGACCTCGGGGTCCGCGTAGGAGAGCCGCGCCTCCCGACCCGCATCATCGACAACCGGCGAGAACCGGTCCGGCCATTTTGCCGCCGCGTAGTCCGGCAGCAGCCCGCTCCAGAAAACGGTGGGCATCACGCGCAGCCCCAACCGCTCAGCGGTCCTCAGGATGAGATCGGTTTTAGTGAAATCAGGCTCAAGGTTCCCGTACTTCAGCAGAAAGGATGGGCAGATCTCGATTGCGTTAATACCCGTGCCAGCTATGGTTTCGAGATCACGAACAATCTGTTCGTCGCTCGTGGATGGAAGAAAAATATAAACAGTCCCTACTTCGAACGTCCTCGGCCTAGCCATCGCAGCGATCGCAACGAAAAAGGGTAAAATGAACAAGCCGATCAGATATCGTTTCATGTTGGCTCTCGTTCTAAACCATTAATAGGGTACTGTCAACTTGGCGTCGTCGAAGTGAGATTGGGACGGTTTGTGGCTGACCCCCGGATTCATCAGGCACACGTGACCTCTTGCCAAACAAGAAAGGAGCGAGCTCGTAAGAGCCGGTGGTTGACTGACCGCAGCAGGTGGCGTCCGATTCGGAATAGATTCTGGATGACTCCGTGTACAGACCAGAATCGTTGCGCTTGAGCGGCGGATTTGAATCCTCGCATTTGTCGCTCGCGCTGTCGGACGGGCTCATGTGAGACTTCAGCCCGATTGTTAGCGTAGCGTTCGGTGTCGTGCAGGACAGAAGGCATGATAGCGCGGTGCGCTGCTTGATAGCTCCTCAGCTTGTCGGTGACCAATCGCCGAGGTTCCCTTTCCTGACCCTTCAGTAGTTTACGAAAGAATCGTTGGGCTGCAAGCTGATCGCGGCGGGGTTGGACGAGAATATCAATCACGTCACCATCCTGGTCAATAGCCCGCCACAGATACTGTCGCCTACCCTGGATAGTCACGAACAGTTCGTCCAGGTGCCGGGTGTCGCCCAAGTGACCCTGTCGTCGCTTGAGTTTCCGAGCGTAATCGGTTCCAAACTTTCGACACCACTGTCGGATGGTTTCGTAGCTGACGATGACCCCACGCTCTGCCAGGAGGTCTTCCACATCTCGGAAGCTCAGGCAGAATCTGTAGTAGAGCCAGACAGCATGACTAATGATATCAGGTGGAAATCGGAATCCGCGATAGCTAGGCACGTTGGTTGTCATCTACCCAGTCTGCGCGGATCTTCTCAACTTGACAATACCCCCAGTACCCTAACACATTTACAACAAGCATAAGTTTTTCTTGTTCTGAGACGCTCAGACCGTATTGTCGTCATGGTGGGAAATCCGGCAGGAAGAAGATGCTCCGATAGATAAACGGAAGCCGACTCTTAAGGACTTATGCCAAGAATCCGAGAACTCATTTTGGATCAGTCTATTGCACCCAAGCAAGTCTTCAACTCGGCAACCTGGTTCCATAACGAGCGGGATGGGGATTTCTCAACTCACTCCGACCCCATGTCCACTGCAGTGGCTGCCAGGCATTCGTATGCTGGGGATCCAATACAGGAGCTTCTGGAGATTAGAAGCACCTGCTCTGTTCAGGACCCGGAGCCGGCAGACTTCTCGTCACGAAAGAGAGGAAGAAGTGATAGAGCCGGAGGGCGTAATCGGCTTGCTTGATCTGCCAGTCCTGTTGGGTTTTGGACAGGTGGGTGAGGAACTGTTTTCTGGTGCAAGGTGACGGGTTATTCCAAGGGCAGTAGCAGGAATTCCTGACAAGAAAATACCCATTTAATATAAAACGGGATGTGCTTGGCAGAGACATTCCGATTGTTGAGGATGAATTCTAGGAACTGTTCCATCATAACAGGCTGGCACCCTTGGACAGAAGTTGTATAACCACCTCTCTGGTAGGAGAACATGAAATAGGCCTCGCGTTTTTCAATTCTGGAAGGGGCTGCTTGACTGGAACGGGTAGATTTCGATTGCCTAGGTTACCATTTCGCACCATGATCTAAAAGCAAATGTTAGGCACCTGACTTGAGTCTGGCTATGAGATAAGACCGAGAGCTTGAGGAGTTCTATGAAGATTTTGGCGAGCCGCCTTTGCCTGCCTCGGAGCTAGAAGCGATTCTCGAACAGGCGAGGCTCGCATCCGATCAGCAGTTGCGTCTTCTAGTTAAAGCGGTTTGGTTGTCGCGTTGGTTTTTGCCGATTCTGCTGGAGAGGGTAGAAAAATGCGAAGACGTCTCTGATGAATCGGAAGACCAAGTCCTAAAGCTGGCGCGATGAGTCGTAAAAACCGGACTGGCCGGATTTCGGTTTGCACTGCCCATCAGCGCAAGAATGCATCCGCAATCATGATGAACAGGAGAGGAATTCGTCCAATGAACAATGCAAAAGTACGGCGTCTGACGGGTATTTCTGGCGTGATGATCGGGGTAGGGACTACGCTCATCGTACCGCTCTATTTTATATACTCCGGTCCGCCTCCGGCGTGGAACGTCTTCACCCGTAACCTGCTCAATCTCATCTTCTGCGCATTAATGATCGTCTTCGTGGCGGGCTTTTGTCATCTCATTCGCCAGGCGGACGCAGCCTACGAATGGGTTGCCGCCCTCGCTTACGGCGCGGGCCTGATTTACGTGGCGGTCTCTCTGGTCGCCACCTCCCTGGAGGTCGGAGCCGTCTTCGGCGCCCCGAACGGCATGATCGACCCCACCATCGACGGCCCCCTGGCTGAAGGCAGTATTCTGATTCACGGCTCGGTCTCGCGCATTTTGACTGCCGTCTTCCTGTCGGCCGCCGGGTATGCCGTACTGCGCACCAGGGTGCTCCCCGGCTGGGTCGGCCGGGCAGCCTATGGCATCGCACTTTTCAACCTGGCATTCGTCCCTTCCCTCTACTTCGGGAAAGATCCCGCGCAGTTCTACAGTGCTGTCGGTTGGGGCAATACCGCCTTTGCCGCCAGCTTCATTCTGTACTGGAGCCTGGCGGTGGGTATCACCCTGCTGAGACGGCCGCGAAAAGAGCTGGCTCAGGTCCTGGGGAAGGCTTGATTCCCGAGGCGCCAGAGGGAAGGAGTTCAGGACGGGCGCGCGCATATGTGGTTGCTAAACTGGGTCAAAAATCAGTATCCATTCGGCAAACCCGCTTGAGCTTTTTCAGAATGGGTCAAGCTAGTTTGCCGAATGGACACGATTCTTCATCCGCGGGGAGTGCACAATCGGCGGCCGAATCTTTCGTGAGCAATCGACATCGACGTCAGGGACTACCGGGGTCGCGGATCGCCTGAATAAAGCGTGTTTTGGGATTAAAGCCCGACTGTGACGGCTGGGCAATCAACGCTTACCAGGAGCGTCTGTCCTTACCACCCCTTTCCCTTCCTCGACGGTCAGAAAATGGTTTACCGGCACGGGGCCGACCGTTTCCACTGTGCCGTCGGGCCAATGAACCTCGATGGAATCGATCTGGTTCCTCTTTCCCAAACCATAGTGCAACCTGAGATCTCCAGACGAGAGATAGCTCCCCCCCGAGTGAACCTCGTCCCATTGCACGAGATCTCCACTAACTACCTTGACCCTCGCCCCCACCGCATCGCGGTTCGTTCCCTTGCCCACGGTTTTGATCGTGATCCAATTGTTGTTGTTAACGCTGTCATTCCTCAGTATCAGTGGTTTCCCTTCGAGATTATTGATGACGACATCAATGCTGCCATCGTTATTGATATCGCCAAAGGCTACGCCGCGACTTACACGAGGCACCATCAGCACATCACCCGAGCTGGCCGCAACTTCTGAGAATACTCCCTTCCCCTCGTTATGAAACAACAAAATACGCTGGCGAAACGACGTACCCGCTTTCGCGTTCTCCATCTGCGGGTACACGTGCCCATTCACGACGAGAAGGTCGAGCCAGCCGTCGTTGTCACAATCAAAGAACTGGGTCCCCCAGCTCACATAGGAGGTGGTCACGGCGGCGATCTTCGCGGGATAGGAGATGTCGGTGAATCCAAGTGGGGTGTCGTGACGGTAAAGTGTGCTGTGCTCGCCTGAGAAATTGGTGACGAAGATGCCCAGAAGGCCAGTGTGGAGGAAATCTCCCACCGCTACGCCCATCGATCCTTGCTCGATGCCGTCGTCGTCCACCGCTGCGCCCGACTGGAAACCGATGTCGGTGAAAGTGCCGTTGTGGTTGTTGTGGTAGAGAAAGTTCGGTCCTGTGTCGTTTGCGACGTAAATGTCCGGCCAGCCGTCTCCATCAACATCGGTCCACACCACGCCCAGCCCAAAGCGGCCCGCGGGGTCGGCAACGCCAGCCGACTCGGTAACATTCGTGAAGGTCCCTTTTCCACCGTTTCGGAATAATGAGTCCCCCGCTCCCGGCAAGCCCCTGGGGCCACATTGCACCGGGACCCCTCGGTACTCGCAGGTTTTGCCTTTGCCGAACTCTGGCAAGTCTGTTAGCTTGAAGTCCACGTAGTTGGCGACGAAGAGGTCCAGATTCCCATCGCGGTCATAATCCCCAAACGCCGCTCCCGTGGACCAGCGGCGGTCGTCAACGCCGGCCTGAGCGGTGACATCAGTAAAGGTGCCGTTTCCATTGTTGTGGTAGAGATGGTTCGACCCAAGACAGGTAACGTATAGATCCTGATAACCGTCCCCGTCGAAATCGGCCGCGACCGCCCCCATCGCCCAGCCGGGATCGACGAGTCCCGATTTCTCGCTCACGTCACTGAAGGTTCCGTCACAGTTGTTATGGTACAGGGCACACGGTGCAATCCGAAGGTCGTTGGCGGTATCCACCGTCGGGGCATTCGTGAAATAGATGTCGAGCCAGCCATCGTTGTCGTAATCGAAGAGTGCCACGCCTCCGCTCATCGATTCCACAATGTATTTCATATCGGGGGCCGATAGGTGACGGAACTTGATGCCGGCGGAATCCGTGATGTCGGTGAAATGGATCTGAGCCCCGGACCGCTCTGTCGCGTACAGGATTAACAAGGCTGCATATCCTGCTATAAGTATGGCAAACAGGAAGAACCGCCGCATCTCCTAGCAATCCTCGTGAACCTTGGCCAGCGTCTGCCAGGTTGCTTGACCCAGTCAGGCTCCGGCCAGGATTGGCTATCCTTGCAGACAGAAACCCTACGGTGAGGGTGATTCATCGGGGCTCGGTGTTGCCGGACCTCTGCCCTGCTGGGTGGAGGTCCGCTGTTGATCCTTATAGTTCTGTGCTGCTTGAAACTCCCGCTGGGCTTCCTCTTTCCGCCCTGCGCGTTGGTAAGCACGTGCGAGCTGGTAGTGGAAGTAGTCCTTGTCAGGGCTGAGCCGTACCGAAATTTCCAAATGGTCGATGGCTTCTGCAACCTTCCCCTGTTGAAGAAAAACCTTGCCAAGGCTGTAGTGCGCTTCCGCATAGTTGGGGTTCTCGCGAATTATTTCGTGCAATAGAGGGATGGCTTCTTCGGCCTGCTGCTCGGCTAGTAGGACAAAAGCCAAATGATATTGGGCACGTACATCGCCGGGGTGAGAAGTGAGTTCACCGCGAAACTCCTGTTCCGCCTCCTCCAGTTCACCCTTCTTCAAATGCAACATGCCCAGATAGAAATGGGCCGAAGCAACCTTGGGATCGAGTTCCAGGGCGCGTTCCAACTCGCGGACTGCTTCTTTAGGTTGATTTTGATCGGCGTAAGCTTGACCCCACAGAACATGCAAGGGTGCTGAATCGGGGTGGTACTTCAACAAATCAGCAAACACCCGCTGTGCGGCGTTGGGGCGGTTGGTCCGGGCCAGTGCTGTCCCCAGCGCCAGCAGAACTTGGGCATCATCAGGATGCGAGGTTCGGACCGCTTCGAGTTCCTTTGCGCAGCGAATGTATTCTTTCTCCTGACAGTGGGCGAGGCCTAAATACTTTTTGGCGATGAGGTCCGCAGGTTTTTGAGCCGCTGCCCGCTCCAGGGCCTGGAGGGCTTGAGGGTACTGTTCCGCTTGAAACAGGGCAATGCCGAGATTGTGGTCGATGTCGAGGAAGTCCGGTTGAAGGTCGCGCACTCGAGCAAAGTATTGCGCGGCCTCGGAAAACTTCTGCTGACGCACCGCGATCAGTCCCATACAATTGTTGGCGTTCGCCAGGATTTGTCCATAAACGGCAAGTAGCGCCTGCTCTTGCGAGGTGAGCTGCGCGGGGCGATCGAGTTCCAGCCAGTTGATACTCTGGCCGGCTTCTGACAGGTTCTCAAGAAGGGTTCGCAGGCCGGAGGCCATGCCGCGCTCCCGTTCTTGCTGTGCCATATCAGTGCTCATCCGTCCAGCCAACTCTGCCTCCTCCGCACTGGTCTTAAGATCGCCTAGAGCCCGATAAGCCTGACTCAGCAGATAATGCGCTCGCTGAGGCTGAAATCGGGTTTGATTCCCACTTGCCGAAAGGGCAAGCGCTTGGCGCAAGGCCTTGACAGCTTCCTGGGCTCTACCCAGCTTGAGTTCGGTATTCCCCAGGTGGAAAAAAACGTCGGGCTCTTCGGGGGAAAGCTTTGCGGCCAACCGGAACGCCTCGGCTGCCGGTCCCCACTGTCGTTCCAACTCTGAAAGCAGGCCGGACAGATAGGTGGCGGCAAATTCCTTGGGGAACAACTTCCGTTCCTTGGCCAGGAGATTGTGTGCTTCCTCCAGGGCGGCGCCCTCTCGCTCACGGAGCAAGGCGAGCGCCAGGAAGTATCTCGCAAACCGGGTGTTAGGCTTCAATTGAAGGGCTTGACGTATTTCTTGCTCCGCGTCGCTATAGTAGCCGCCATCAAGATAGGCTTGACCTACAATCATGTGGAATCCTGCTGACGTGCCTTGTTGCTTGGTCAATCTGGCGAATGTCTCGGCGGCCCCTTCGCGGCCCTGCTTCTTTAGAGTCACTAAGGCCAGGGTATAGGCTGTAAGAACATCGTCGGGCGCTTCCTCGAGTGCTGCGGCCAGCGCCTTCTGCGCCTCGTCGAGCTTCCCCAGGGACAAGTAGGCGCGACCCCTCAGTCCCAAGACCTGGGGAGTTTCAGCTTTCGCCTGCTTGAGGGGTTCTAGAATTTGGATGGTATGAGGATAATCCTTCAGGCGGAAATAAACATAGCCTAGATTGTAGCGAAGCTGATCCGAGTTAGGCTGCAAGGCCAGAGCAGCTTCCAGGTCGCCTTTCACCGGGAGCCACAGACCTCGTTTTTGGAGGAGGGTGGCGTGGGCCTGGTAGGTCTCGACCAAGAGTTTCGCGAATTCGGTTCGCGCTTTGTCGTCCTCACCGCGCTGGAAGAGTGCTTGCGCGGCTTCATAGGAGTCCTGCAGACGTGCTTGCGCGAGAATGAGGCCAGACAGGCCGGCAAGAAGAACCAGCACTACCCCTGAGAGCCGCGTCGCCAGGCGGACCTTACTTCCCTTGGGCACTTTCATAATTAAGGCCAGGGCGTTTGAGTTTCTCTGGGGTACACGTCACGTACCATAACAAAAAGAAAGCAGGAACGCCCCTTATAGTAACGTCCCCCTGGAGATTGAGCATTTGTCAAGCGGCAGGAGGCCGATTTTTCCTTATAGAGCCCCAGCGGGGCGTCCGAGAGTAGCCCAGGGCGCCGCCAGCGGCAGGAGACGCTGCGGCCGCCCTGGGTCGGCGTTCCAATTAATTTCTGCCCTCTCCCCCAACACGTTTTCGGTGGTGGGGGAGAGGGCAGGGGTGAGGGGGCGGAAAGCTTCCGATTCGCAAAACTCACGCTTCGTGCCGACAAACATTGAATCAAGGACGAAACGTGAGATTCGGAAATCGGCAACGAACAGCCCCCCTCTCCCTGCCTCTCCCCCCGAATCGCCACTCTTGTGGCGATTCGGGGGGAGAGGAGGTATTGTGTTGAAACGATGACCCAGGGCGGCGCGCGGGGCTCCTGCTCCTCGCGCGGCCCTGGGCTAATTTCTGTCGCCCTTACAGGACTCTCAGAGGACGCAGCGGCTTCGTGCCGCTGCGCTTCTATGAAAATGTCCAAATTCTAGGCAGCGGCAGGACGCCGCTGCTACCCTATGGCCTTAGAAGATTAACCTCAATCCAAATTGAATCTCGCGCGCAGGCCATGACCCATTTACAACTCCAAAGGAAGAATTGGGATCCGCCTTGGACCCTGCCTGATCGGCAAGCGGAATGAACGTATTGTCTACCGAACTGAACTGGGTGTGATTCCAGCCGTTAAAGAACTCCGCCCGGAACTGGATCGTGGCCGACTCGCTGGTTGCCCATCCGGAACGCTTCCCGAACCAGGGGATGTCAATGTTCTTGAAGATGGAAAAATCCCAGTTGTTAATGCCGGGACCACGGACGAGGTTGCGCGCCGCATTCCCAAAGGTCCCCGGTTCCTGAAGGACAAAAGCGTCGGTATTAAAGTAACGGCTCAGCGTGCGCTGGCCGCTGCTCAAATTCACGGGCCCGACCACGTTGGGTCGCTGGCAGTGGTCTAGCAAAGTGCCATCCACTGGGTGATCAATGCAAACATCGATCGGAAGACCCGATCGGAAAGTCGTAATGCCTGACAATTGCCATCCACCCAGCAGGGACTTTTTCAAACCCGGAGAGTTTTTGAAAAACGGCATCTCCCAGATGTAGTTGAATATCAGAGCCTGAGGCTGGTCCTGGGGGCTCCAGGCCCGCTCGAGATAGGCGTGGAAAGCGTCTTGGATAGGACTTGCTTTACCTTCAGTGTCCTGATTGATTGTGTCGGAAATGCTGTGACTGTATGTGTAAGCCACCTGGAATTGGAAGCCGTGGCTCATGCGTTGGTTCAGGAAAACCTGCAAAGAGTTGTATCGCGAACTGCCGGCGCGTTCATTCACGATAATGTTACCGAAGCCAAGGTAAGGGCGTACCAGGTCCGGGTTGAGCGTCCCGTCATAAACCGCTCGCTGGAATTGAGGAGGGACTTGATTGATATCCCGGTTCCGGCCCTGGTGGATTTGATGGCTCCCCACGTAGTTGATCTCAAAAATAGTGTTCCGGAAGATCTCGTGCTGGATTCCCAGGCTGTATTGGTAACTCAGAGGATTGTTGTACACGGGATCCAGCGCTCCCAGAAGCAGTGGCGGTTGCGGCAGGTCAGGATTGAAGGGAGAGAGACGTCCGGGTACCAGATCAGCAATGGTGATGCCGTTCAAGACCGCCGTGCGATCGTTGGGTGGCGGCTGACCCAGGGCACTGGTCTGGGAGATCGCATCCCGGCCGTGGAACAAGCCCCCGCCCCCACGGATCACGGACTTCCGGTTTGCCCCTAGCGACCAGGCGAACCCTAATCGTGGCTCCCAATCATTGAAGTGGTTCTCGACCAGGGATCGATTGCCCACGTTGGGTGAATTCGGCGTGACGATGCCGTTCAACGTGTCGCACCTCGTGGGATCGACCAGCCCGTCTGCGTTGAAGGCCCCCACCGAGCAGCGGGAAGGATCATAGCGGCTGGGCCAGAAGTTGGCGATATTGTTGTTAACCCCGAAGACCTGCCCTAAGAATTGCCAGCGCAGGCCATAGTCCAGGGTGAAATTAGGCCGCACTTTCCAGGTGTCTTGAGCATAGAGAGATACGTCGCGCCAGCGGTCGCCCACCTCGTTCAGGGTCTGCTCTTCCGTATAGACCGCAAGGTTGCCCAAGAGCAAGTCGCGGTAACTGTTAATTGAGTCGAAGGTCCCGGCTGTATAGTCCCCGCCGCCGTTGGCGGGTTCGCGCTTGCGGCTCTTCCCGGCAAAGAAGCCCACTTTCAGATTGTGCGTGCCAAAGGTGTAAGACAGGTCGTCCTTCCACTGGAAAAGGTCTTCGCGGTTGAAGAAGGGAGCCTGGTGCGCAATGCCCCCGAAGTTTTCCACCCCATTCATCGCAGGGAACGATCCGCTCGTCTCCGGAAAAAGCTCTGTGAAAGTGAATCCGGCCCGCGAGGCAAGCGTCGGATCGGAGGTCTGCCCCGTCGCGAACCGGATATTATTGTTGGTGTACCCAAATTGGAAGTCGTTGACCAAACGCGGGGTGAGCGTGAGGGTCAGCTTGATTACGGCATTCTTGGAGCTGTAAGTCCAGTCGCTGTTGACGGAAGGAAAGTTGTCGTCACCCCAGAACTGCCCGTTGATCCCAGCCCAACTGGGGGCTTCCTGCATATAGCGCACCATCAAGGTCGCCTTCTCACCGATGTAATGGTCCCAGCGAGCCATCTCGGTGTGGTCTCGAAGTCCCACGTTGGCACTGGATATAAAGTTGAATCCCAGGTCGGCGTAACTCGCGTTGGGTTGAGGATAGCGCTCGAGGATCGCCGCGGCGTTGGGATCAATCGAAGCAGGATTTACATTGGCTTCATCGGTAAGGGGTACTTCCTGGGGATCAAAGGGCTGAGGCGTGCAAGGCGCTGCCGTGACCGTGCAGTTGGGGTCCAGTATCCCCTGCCGCTGCCGGGTAGTGGGAACATTGTCCGTAGCCACACCACCGCGCGTTTGCCTTCGAATTTCGCTGGTGAAGAAGAAGAAATCCTTGGAGCGTTCCGTGTTGTACTTGCCCGGAATCCAGAACGGCCCCCCCACGCTGAAACCAAAATCGTTCAAGCGCAGTTTACTCTTCTCACTGCCGCTGGCGTTGAGAAAGAAATCTGTTGCGTCCAGCTTGTCATTGCGCAAAAACTCATAAGCCGAACCGTGGAAATCCTTGGTGCCCATTTTGGTGACCGCGTTGATGACCCCGCCTGTGACCTGTCCAAACTCCGCGCTGAAATTGTTGCGCAGGACCTTAACCTCTTCGAGGGATTCCAGCGGGGGTGTGACAACGTTCTGGGCGTTGGAGCCGACATCCAAATTATTCTGTCCGTCCAGCAGCCACAAATTCGAATTGCTTTGATTCCCGTTGATGGTAGCAGCGGTATCATTGTCGAGCGCCACGCCGCTGCCGATGCGTCCATTTTGGGGCGTAACGCCAGGCGATAGCTCAATGAGCGCATTGAAGACTCGCCCATTGAGCGGCATGGCCTGGGTCTGAGCTGAGCCAATCAAGCTTGAGACCTCCCCCGTTTCGGTTTGCAGACCTGTGGTTTCCGCTGTCACCGTGACAGATTCCGTCCGTTTTCCGACCTGGAGAACAATCGGGAAATCCAACTTGTCGTTCACGTCCAGGTGGATACCCGCCGCTTCATATTTTTTGAAGCCCTCAGTATCCACGCTCAGCCGGTAGTCGCCAACCGGCAGCCGGGTAAAGAAAAAAACTCCAGCCGATGTAGTAGTTGTCGTCCGCTCGGCCGCAGTGCGGACATTTGTGACTACGACCGTCGCGCCCGGTACGACAGCCCCGCTGGGGTCACTCACCGTTCCTGAGATATTTCCGGTGGTCTCCTGGCTGTAAAGCCGTCCGGAAGCCAACGTTGCCATAACAAGGCATGTTGCCAGGGCAATGCGTGGAAAGCGTTGCATTTGGAACATAAACCCCTCCCTTCGTAATGTAGAGGAACCCACCGACCCGACAATTGACTTCTTGAGATTTAGATGCAAAGGCAAGATTACGACTTCTGGTTCCCGAAACCGTTCACCTCCGGCTCGTGATGAGGG
>DATKMG010000664.1:0-3335 GCA_035541995.1 Terriglobia bacterium | reverse complement strand
ACCTTTAGGTTGCCATTGCTTCAGGCATGCTAAAGCATGAACTCCGAACTTATTTTCATGAAAGTCTGTCGAATTCGTCTTGCTGATTATTAAGCCAACGCGGCTCGGATAGATTCGGTGGCCACGTTAGAATTTGCCCTTGGCAGATCTTCAAGAAATCTAAAGATTAAGAATCAACTAAGAATAAGGGGAGCGATATGACTTGGCGAAACACAGCGGCTTGTCTGTTTTTCCTTCTGCATGCCCCGTTTCTGTGGACCCAGGGAGCTGGGATGGTGCACGCTGTCGCCGTCGGCGGCCCGACCGATCTGGTGGTTGACACTTCTCGGTCTTCGGGGCCGATCGATCTCACCCGCTACGCGCTAGGCCAGGGTGGGTTAAGCGACCAGCCGATGATCAGTGATCGTGTCGATCAAATCGCCCAGCTTCACCCGCAGACCATCCACGTGTTTCTGCAAGAGTATTTCAACCTTTACCCTGCTCACCACCAGTACCATTGGGAGACGCTCGACAAAACGATGGAAGCCATCCGCGCCACCGGCGCCAGGCCCGTCGTCAGTCTATGCATCAAACCCCGGGTACTGTATCCACAGGTCAAAGATGAAATTGGTGACCCAACGGATTACGCGGAATGGGAAGAATTAGTCTATCTGGTGGTGAAACATTGCAATCAAGATCGGAAGTATGGAATTGAGTACTGGATACTGACAAACGAAGCAGATATCGGCGAGCCAGGCGGGGTTCCGTTCAAGTTCCTAACGCGCGAGAGCTATCTCAGGTACTACCAGCATACAGCTAGCGCCATTCATCGCGCCGATCCCCACGCCAAAGTAGGCGGACCGTCCCCGGCCAATACTGCCAGTCCTCAGGTAGAGGACTTGATCGCTGCTGCCGGAGAGGGCAAAGTGCCTTTGGACTTCCTCTCCTTCCATGGTTACAACAATGATCCTGAGAAACACGGGCAGCTCGTCAAGTCAATGCGGGCCAAGCTCGCCAAATACCCATCGTTGAGCCAGCTGCCAACATTTAACGACCAGTGGAACATGGATCTCGGCAACCCCATTCTGAACCCTTCCTTCCAACCCGCTTTCATTCTGGAAACGACACTCGCTTTCTACAAGGCGGGGCTGACTGGATCTGCCTATTATCATATTCGGGACTACTTCGTTGATGAGGCGATGTTCTCGTGCCTCCTATCTCCACCAGGTGTTGCCTTTATGGCGCGCTGGTGGAACGAGATGCCGCAATATGACGGCCTTTACGACAACCAGGACCGCGTGCGGCCGGCCTACTACGCTTTCAAGCTCTTAAGTCTTATCAAGGGAGAGCAACTGCCTGTGACCGGCACCACACCTGAGATCAAGGTGCTTGCGGCACGCGGAGGACAGTGGGTCAACGTGGTGCTGTGGAATTTTCCCCTGGACGGTGAGGGAAGGCCGCTCGAAGTCACTGTCCAGTTTCCTTTCGAGAAAAACGGTGGCCTGCGGCTCGTACGGCTGAATGCCGAAGCTCCCGTGAACAACCTCGAGATGCTGCGCACTGCAAAGGTTTCGGACCTTCGAGCCCAACCGCTCCGCCTAACCCTGCGCCCCTATGAGATCTACTGGGTTGAAGTGACCGAATAGGCCCTTAATGTGAGAGTCTGTTCTTACCGTCAGTGCGGATTCCCGGGGCAGAGCGATGGGGACTTGCTCAATAGGTTTCTGCCATTGGCAGCGATCCCGCGCAGTTCCGACGAAAGGACTAGCATAGTTAGGCTAATAGGTCGTGGAGAGGACAAAGATACAGCGAATAGCATGCGAATCACCGGTAAATCTAACCGAGTGACCGAATCTGTCCCGGCTTTGGAAAGAGCAGTATTGATCCTGGAGTTTCTCGGCAAATCGAGGACTGGCCAGACTATTTCTCAGTTGGCCAGGAATCTTGCACTGCCCAAGAGTTCAGTCCATCGTACTGCCTTGACTCTCGAACGATGTGGTTTTTTGTACCTTGACCGGGAGACGGGGCACTATCGGTTGGGGCTCCATCTGTTCGGATTAGCCAACATGGCCCTGGAGGGCCTCAACCTGAGGGAACAAGCGGCCCACTTCCTGCACAAATTAATGGAAAGAACAGGATTAACCGTCCACATGGCCGTACTCGAACACGACGAAGCGGTTTTGATCGAAAAAGTTCAACCGTCAGGAGCCCTCAAAGTCGCCACCTGGGTCGGTAAGCACGTGGATTTGCACTGCACGGCTCTGGGCAAGGTGCTCCTTGCCTATCGTTCGGAACCGGAGATCGACGATCTGATCAAAAAACATGGGTTGCTCCGGCATAATGAGAATACCATTGGTTCCGCGCGAAAACTGAAGGAGAATCTGGCCTTGGTCCGGAAGCTGGGCTATGCGCTGGATGACGAAGAAGAAGAACTCGGCATTCGCTGCCTGGGGGCGCCTATTTTTGACTCCCAAAGCCGAGTGGTTGCAGCGGTGAGCTTATCAGGAACCACAAGCCAGATGGAGCCCGAGCAACTTGGAATTCTCACAGAGCAGGTAAGAAATACTGCCCGGGCTATCTCTGATCAGCTTGGCGGGTCGGCCAAAGCATGACGCAACGAAGTAAGGACGACCGGACAGTTAGAATGAACCTTCGCAGCGCGAGGGTTGCAGAACAAATCTTCCGCATTGAAGAGGGATCCCGTGCAAACGCTTCAAGATGATTTGGCCCTATTTCCATCTATCAAGCAGCAACTCTACGTGGCTGCAGTCTGCGATATCCTCGATGATCTTGGCTACCACGATCAAGCCATGCATCAACGTCTACGCCCCCTCTTGCCTGACAGAACCCATTGCGGGTTTGTGGGGCGTGCCCGAACCGTTCTCTGGACGGCCATTGATTACGTCATTGCCGAGGACCCCTATGGCCTGGAAATCGAGGTCATGGATTCACTCGGCGCAGGAGATGTTGTGGTTCACTCTACTGACCATGGCGGGACGAACGCCCCTTGGGGAGAACTGATGTCCACCATTGCCAAACGGAAGGGAGTGGCGGGCTGTGTGTGCGACAGCCAGATTCGTGATTGTGTTCGAATTATCGAAATGGGCTTCCCGGTTTATTATGCAGGCATTCGACCTGTCGACTCCAAAGGGCGGGGGCGGGTCATAGCCTATGACGTTCCGGTCAGCTGCGGCGATGTCCTAGTCCATCCCGGCGAACTGATTTTTGCCGATTTTGATGGAATCGTTGTCATCCCGAGAGAAGTGGAGCAGGATTGTCTTCGAAGGGCCCTGGACAAGGTAGGCAAGGAGAACCTCTCTCGCAAGGATCTGGCGAGTGGTAAGACCCTTCGAGAG
>DATKMG010000663.1:0-9186 GCA_035541995.1 Terriglobia bacterium | reverse complement strand
ACCTGGCTTGGGTCCACAATGCTCATTCTCTCAAATCCGGTTTTGAGGTTCGCATCAACCGGGACACGACATTGTTTGGTATTAGCCCCAACGGAGAATATTCCTTTGGTGGAGGCAGAGTCTATTCGCCGGTGGAGATCCGTTCCCAAAGCGGCCATCACGACATCCATGTGGGCGACCCGCTCCCTGACAGCCTGACTGCCTTTCTAACGGGGACCCCGTTTTCTTACGACATCATGGTATCTCCTCCCTTGTTCCCCCAAGGAGACCGCCTTGGAGAGTGCGGTATTTGGCGGGCGGCTTACAATGGTTATTTTCAGGATACTTGGAAAGTCACACCATCCGTTCTTCTCAATATGGGTGTGCGCTATGAAATGAACACCCGAATCTCTGAATTTACTCTTAGAACCGCGGGGCCACGAATCGTTGATGCTTCCGGCCAGTACGTCCCGTCATGGGCCCCTGGCGCTCGTCAGGAACATCTCATCAACCCGCAACCGCCCTACCGGAAGGACTGGTCGGGGTGGGGACCTCGCTTAAGCTTGGAATGGAATCCCTTCAAAAAGACCGTTCTTAGTGCGAGCGGCGGCGTTACAACGATATTACCCAATTTGTTTCAGACCGATTGGCTGACTGGCGGTTTCCCATTTCTTATCATTCCTTACGCTTCGGCCCTGCCGGACGCTCCTATTCTGTTCTTTAATCGCGTCGTCCCGTTTCAGTTGCCTGAGATTTATAACACAGAGGGTCAGCCGGTTTTTGCCTCGGGTCGGTCAACCGACGTGGCTCCGAATACAGTGGCCGACTTAGCGCGATTTCAGCGTGATCTGGCCTTACAGACACCGGGCCAGCGGGTTTCTCCCCTAAACGTCTTCGGAATGGATCGGGCTTTTCGGAACGGATATATTGTGAACTACAGCTTGTCCCTGGAACGGGAGATTGGGGATTTTAAGTTGGGTGCCGCATATGTGGCCACAGCAGGAGTGGGTCTTCCCAGTATATCGTTTCCCAACAACTATGCCGGCGCCGATCCGGCTTTTGCTCCGTTCACCAATTTTGACTCATCGGGAAAAGTCATTGGTGGAATCGGGACGGAAATGCTGATGAGCAGTCGTTCTCATTCCACGTTCCACTCGCTGCAAACATCTATTGGAAAAACCTCTTCCCGATGGGGACTAGGATTCCAAGTCAACTACACATTCAGCAAATCCCTTGACGACACTAGCGCGGCTCAGGGGGGATTCCTCTCGGGGTCGTCAGGAGCGGTGGCCCAGGCCTACCCACAGGATCCCCGCGACCCTCGGGCCGACAAGGGACCCTCCAACTTTGATGTGACTCATGTAGCCACCGTCAGTTTTGTCCAGGCTTTGCCCTTAGGTCATCTGGCAGGCATCCGCTCGCTTGGAGATCGCTTCACTTCCGGATGGCAGATTCTGAATGTGTCGACCCTGACGTCGGGTGCTCCATTTACCGTCTACTCGGGCATCCAACAGACTGGACTGGGTACGAACAACACGGACCGGCCTGATCAAGTCGGCCACCCCGTGCTCTCGACAACCCGGGACGTGCGGGAGGACTATTTTGGGAAGGGAACAGACAATCCTTCTTTCTTCTCCATCCCGATTGGGATTGATGGTGGAACCGGCCCCAATAGCGGTAGCTTCGGCACTTTGGGTCGAAACACCTTTCGTGGGCCAGGCTTTCATAACTTCGACATTGCCGTCCTCAAAAGCATTCCCTTGGGACGGGTGGACAACCCGTCAGGGCCGAACTTACAGTTCCGGGCGGAATTTTTCAATTTATTCAACCTGGTCAATTTTGGGCTTCCTGCCAACATCGTGCGCGGGAGTGGATTTGGCCTCATCAGCCGAACCGCAGGCCCTTCGCGCCAGATCCAGATCTCGCTAAAATTTGTCTACTGAATATGGCGGGAATCTTACCGGATCTCCCGATGGGAAGGCCTCCGTGTTTGAATAGTTGGATTGCTTTGCCCATCGCTCTGGCGCACAAATTAGAAGGCCTGTTCCTGCCTTAGTGTGAGAACTTCCGGATTCCGCTCCTCTCTGTTATGCTCTCTGGCGTTACCAGGCTGGCCCCATACGGATTTCTGAAAACTAAGGGGGTTGTTATGAATCGTCGACGTTTTGTCCAAACTGCTTTGGCCGGGGGGACTGTGGCCGGTGGTCAAATGAACACAAGCCGTAACCAAGAAAACTCCAGCTACGTTGTGCTGGGTTGGTTCCGGTGCAGGAGGGATTTTGAAGTGGAAAGGCTGCGCGATTTCCTCCGAGACAGCACGCTGCCGGCCTTGGGCCGTGCTGGCGTAAAACCCGTGGGCGTATTTGAAGTTACTGTAGGTCCAGACAATCCTTCGATTCTTCTTGTTGAGACTTATCGATCTATGGTGATGCTGGAGGAGACCGCGAACATGCTCGCATCTGACGAAAAGTGGATGCGCGAGATGAAGGCCTTCGACGACAAATGGGATTTAAGTTATGAACGCGGGGAAGCCTCTCTATTGCGTACCTTCAAGACATTCCCCGGCGTTGAGGTTCCTCAGGTGGACTCCGGGAATTCCAATCTTTTTGAACTGCGGGTCTATGAATCGCGGAATAGACTCGCGCTGGAAAAGAAGATTGCCATGTTTGAGGGAGGAGAGATCTCCATCTTCAAGCGAGTCGGACTCAATCCGGTCTTCTTCGGACGTACCGTTTTCGGACAGCGCATGCCGAACTTGGCATACATGGTCTCTTTTCCCTCCTGGGCCGCACGCGCCGAAGCGTGGGCGAAGTTCTCCCAGGATCAGCAGTGGCAGGTGCTTTCGAAGGCTCCCGGGAATACGGACCGCGAGCTGGTATCACGGATCTCAAATCAGTTGATGACGCCAACGCCTTTCTCTCAAATCCGCTGACCGAGGTTAACTCATTGAAATTCTTGGAAGTGTCCACGGGTCAAATGCAGTGGTCCCTGATATCAAGTCCCGTGTGCTATTCGAACAGTTCATCCTTCCATAGCCGTTGGCCGGCCAGGGAGATGTAGAAACCCCAGGCCGAAATGGCGGTATCGTCCAGATGCGGCGCGGAAGAAGAGGACCTGGTGCGTCATATTTTCTGGCATGTCGGGCCGCCCCCTTTAAAGATGCTGTTGGTGGAGATCGGCGGGCAAACGAATGGGAAATGTGGACACTTATTTTCCATTTTCGATGGGAAGGACCGGTCTCCTTTTTCCTCCCGTCACGAATTTATGTCGGTGTGATCTTGCCTAAATTATTGAAGAGGAAAGACCTGAGAGAGCGCAGAATTAGGTCAAAAGACCAAATCTTGAATAGGCTGGCTTTTGGCTCCAAGTTTGCGCATAATTCTGAGGAAGGTTTGTCTGCCCCAGTGATTCATTATCCCCCAATTGAAAAGTTTTGGGTGGCCGCGCTGGAAGCGAGCGACTGGTGTCGCGTTTGCAAGGCGTAGGCTTCTCCCCTGATTATAAATCTCGCGCCTCCAGCAGGAGACGAGAGGTTCCCCCGCCTTCCAGCCTAGCTATCCATCACCGGAATTTGCAGGAATCTTTAGGACGCCAGTTGTTCACCACCGTTCAATGAAAACAGGGTGAGTGCTACGTTACGTCAGACCCTTCGGGATTGAAAAGCATTGTACTGTGGGGAGAGAGCTCCGCGCTTCAAAAGAAATCATTTTCATAACCGTATGCCATTTGCTCGTTCGGTACGCCACGGCGAAGGAAAATGCTGGTCACGTTTAATCAATGCCGGCGATTCTCACGAATTGGGCATGCCGCCGCTCAGAGATGGGCTCCCACATTGAAGGTGTTTCCGATAATTGAGGAACACTTTGCGAAGAAGAAATTCACTTGGTTTCACAAGGAGGTGAACCATGATTCGATTGCTCGGTAAACTTGTTCTTCTGATTTTAGGCAGTTTATTACTCTTCCCCTCTCAACTCGCTAGGGCAAACCCGGGGGCCATTTATGCCACGACCAACAACGGTGTCTTCAAGAGCACCGACGGGGGAGCCAATTGGACCCAGGCTGATTCAGGACTCGGCAGCATGGCCACTGAGGTTTTCTCGTTAGCGATCGACCCGTCTAACCCTGCAATCCTTTATGCTGGGACACTTGGAGGTGGTGTTCTTAAGAGCACTAACGCAGGGCAGGGGTGGATTGGCGCAAGCTCCGGGTTGGCCGATGATAACATCATCCTTTCTCTTGCTATAGATCCGTCCAATCCCAACACAATCTATTGCGGGACGGCTTGGTCCGCATTCTTCGGCCACAAAGGGGTCTTCAAGAGCACCGACGGGGCCCAGACCTGGACTGTTTCCAACTTCGGACTGCCGACGGACCCCGACGGATATTATCCGATCATCGATGTCCTGAGGATCGACCCATCCAATCCTGCCATCATCTATGCTGGAACGAATTATGTTGGAGTGTTCAAAAGCAGCGATGGTGGCCAGAACTGGACGGCAGCCAATTCAGGCATGGAACACGCGCTCGTAAATGACTTGGCTATTGATCCCACCAACTCAACTACACTGTATGCCGCCACAGGGGATTATGGTCTCTTTAAGAGTACGAACGGTGGAGTGAGCTGGACTGCCATCAACAATGGAGTTCCGGAACTTCGGGTCAATTCGCTGGTAGTCGATCCGGCCAATACCGACATTCTCTATGCAGGAACCTTTTCGCAGGGGGTCTTCAAGACCACAGACGGGGGCTCCACGTGGGGACCAATAAACGCCAGTCTCCAATGTACATTATATGCGATAGACCATTTGCCCTTGGTGCTCGACCCACTTAATCCTGAAACGATTTACGCCGGCACTCTGAATGGCGTTTTCAAGGGTACTTTGGGCGGAACGGGATGGACCAGCATTAATAACGGGTTCCCCGTCTCAACAAACATCTACACCTTGGCCATCGAAGCGATTGGTCCGATCGCGGAACCATTAATCCCTGGTGGCGGCACCAATCTGTATCAATTCGCCAGCAACCTCTTTAACTATAAGGTGACGTATCCAGCGCTTTTGAACCCACCTCCTACTCCTGTCGATTTGGTGGTAGAGCCTATATTGATTTCACAGGATGACTTGAACGCACGGCTGGCGGGTCAGTTCTCTGGTGCAACGTTTGTCCCTTACGATGGAACCGGGGGTTTCGGAGTGCTCTTCAGGCTCACATGCCAGGATGCATTGGGCAGTCCCGTGACATGCCCTGAGCCCACAGGCCCTTACACTGTCTATACCAGTTGGGATGCCCCGCCGGGTCAGACCATTGTAAATCCGGCCTTCCTGAAGGCTGAAATCGCCCCAATCGGCTCGCAGCAATGGGAAAACATCTTCACGTCATTCTATGTAACAAGAACAGATGGCACGGCTGTAGGCCGCACGAAGGGAAGCTTTTCAGATTTTGTCGTTGTCCATTTTCCCCAGGGACTGACCGGACAACCTCCGACTGTAACCATCACAACCCCTGCGAATAATGCCACGTACGCTCTCAATCAGGCCGTGAGTGCCAACTACTCATGTGGTGGCACATTCAAAGATTGCGTGGGCACAGTAGATAACGGGATGAGTATCGACACCTCCAGCGGGGGCAAAAAGTCGTTCGAGGTCAATGCGGTGGTCTCCTCTGGCCCATCGGCGGATCGGATCGTAACCTACAACGTGGCAAGCTTTGGCATTAACACGTTGTTTAACCCGGGCGTGAAGAGCGGATGGCCTCTGCCCATCGCCCTACAACTGCGCGATGCCAATGGCAAAAACGTGTCATCCCTGCGCATCAGCTTGAAAGCTGTAAGGATTGTCCCTGACCCCACGACTGGGCAAGGCATACCACAGCCTTCGGGTTTTGCCAAGTCGTGCAAAGACTTTCTCTTTGTTCCTTGGCCGGGTACATACGTGTATGCCCTGAACACCTACGGGCTCGGAGCTGGCTCGTACTTGCTGCAATTCACGGTCTCCGCGGATGCGGGATCGACCTATTCTATTCCTTTCCAAATAAAGTGAATGGGATTGACAGCGGGGGACTCCACTGAGAGCGGAGCCCCCGCCTCAGAAATTCATTTTGAAACGGGGGATTTGGCGGGATCCAGGCTCAAGAGTTAACCTCAAAACTCATCCCAAAACTTGACACGTTTGTCCCCTTTTGCCACCCCTAAACGAGGACACAGAAACTCAGGCTGAGGGAGAGCACAGTCTATCATCCCTTCTCACCCTGGACCCGGTGCGTGGATTCCATATAGATGGAGGTCAGGTCTCCACGCTTCAGGACATTGGATGCCCCGGGCTCTTTGCGGATCTCTTCCAGAAGGCGAACGGTTTCCCGGTAGTGGCCTGTGGCTTCTGCGCGGCTGCCCGTAAGGCGAAGATTTATCGCCATCAGGTAATGACTTCTGGCCAACGTTTCTCGCAATCCCAGCTTTTCGCCGATAGTCATAGCACGGCCGAGTTCCTGCCGGGCGCGGGCATAATCCTTGACATTGATCAAGGCTTCGGCCTTGTAAGTCGAGCACTCCACCAGGAGGCGTTTCAACCCCAGGGAATTGGCTTCACGTGATAATTCTTCGAGTGCACTGATGGCCGCTTGGTGGCGACCTTCTTTAACCGCCAGCCTCGCCAGACCCAGCCTCGAATCCAGGACTTTGCCCCGGTCCCCGGCCCGCGAGGCGATCTGCAGAGCCCGCTGGTAGACATCGCGGGCCGATTTATAATCACCCTGATAGAATGGAATGTCGCCTTGATAGTTGAGAATCTGGGCGACAGAAGCGTCGTTCTTGAGTTCGCGGGCCAGAGTCATTGCCTCATCCAGGGCCTTCTTGGCATCCTCGCTTCGACCCACTTGAACCAGCACGTCACCATAGCCGCTGAGCGTGTCGACCATCCAGATACTCCGTTCGCCAAGCTCGCGAAAGGTTTTCAGTGCGATCTCCTTGGAGCTGAAGGCCGGACCATAACGAGCCTGATATTGGAAAAGTGTTCCCATCCCATAGGTTTCGATGGCCGCGCCTCGCTTGTCGCCGCTGCTTCGGTAGAGATCCAGGGCACGGTGATAGTCTGTGAGAGCCTGGTCATATTTTCCCAGGTTGACATTGGCCTCCGCCAGATTGTGGACCGTCTCAGCGATGTCATCCGGATTACTCGCCTTCTCACGCAGCTGCAAGGCCTGCTGGAAATTCGTGACAGCGTCTTCGTATTGCCCTTTGTAGGCATAGCTGCTGCCAATATTGTTCAGGCACAGCCCCTGGTTGCTCTCGTTTTTCAACTCGCGCTGGATTTTTAATGATTCTTTGAAAAGGCTTAATGCCTTGTCGTGTTGACCACGGTCTTCATAGAAGCCACCCAGGTCAATTAATGTATCGCCAACGCCCTTCTCGTCGCCAATCTCGCGACGAAGCTGGAGGGCCTCCTGGAAGTTCTTGAGCGCCTGTTCCGAATTCCCCAACAGATCTTCGAACTGAGCAATATCGTTCAGGCTAGCTGCCATGCCCCGCTTGTCACCGATGCGGCGTTTAATGGCCAGTGACTCTTGATAATTCCGGAGTGCTTCGTCCTTTCCGTTCAAATGCCTGTAGGCAACGCCCATGGCCTGCAGAATGGTGGCTTTCTCTTCGTCGTTTTCGAGCTGGATGGCCAGCGTGAGGGCGCGATTCAGGTGTTCGAGTCCGACCTGCGGGTTGCCGCCCTTGATCTCAACCCGTCCCATGGCCAGCAGGCAATCCATATAATTCGAATCCGTTTTCAGGATTTGCGACAGGCGCTCACGGGCCTTGTCGAGCGCACCGCTGTCTTCGTAAAGCCGTGCGAGGGTGAACTGCACCTCCACATCCCCGGGCAAAACTCTCGCTAGATTCTCGTAAGACTCAATCGCTTTCACGTAGTCTTTCCTAACCTGAGCATCTATGGCAGCAATTCGATACTTTTCTTGGGTAGAGAGATTCTCCCCCAAAATAACCGCCTGGTGCGAGGACCGTTCCGCTTCCTCGTCATATCCCAAACTCGAATAAGTCTGGCCCAACCTGGCATAGGCCAGGGCGAATTCCGGATCCTCCCTGACAGCAGACTTGAACAGGTTCAAGGCTTCAAGATGTTTGCCTTGCCGCGCAATTTCGACGCCCTGCAAATACCAGCGAAGTGCCTGGAGCGATTTTGAAGTGGGCTTGAAAGCCTGCTCTTGAAGTTCCTTAACTGCGGAAGGAGTCAAGGAAAGATTCTCGCGGATCTCTTGCGCCAGATGGTCCACTGCCCCCGTGAGAGCCTGCTGGCTCGGGGCCTCCACCTTCAATGTTGAGGTATGATCCCGTTTCAGATCGCGCAGCGTGGCATCAATCCGTATCTGGTCTCCCGACTTTGCATACTGGCCCCAGACGACTGTCTGCGCATTGCTGAACTGGGCCAGGCGCCGAAGGGTGACACGATCAAGTTCTGAAGTGGTGCTTATGAGCAGGTCGCGTAAGATTTGGTGCAGGCGATCGGAGGGGACTATCTGCAGGGAGGCCGATTGGCCCACATCCGTGCGCAACATCTCCGCTAGACTGGGTCCGAGCCAGTCCAGTGATGGGTCATCGGTGACGTTGCGAAAAGGCAGGATCGCCAGGGATAGCACGGGCACGGGAGGCTTGGCCTTGACCATTGGCCCGAAGATTTTGCCCCGGAAGAAGAACAAGCCCGTAGCCAACAAGGTCAATCCCAGTGCAACGGCGAGCAGGGTCAGAGACTGTTTCAGCCTTAACGACAGTCGCCGCCTGAACCATCTTAGTCTGGTCATCGAAGAGGGGGCATGGGCGGCATCAATCTCCAACTTAAGATCGCGCAGGTCAGCTAATAGCTCTTGTGCCGACTGGTAGCGACGCAAAAGATCCCTCTCCAGGCACTTGCGAATGATCCTTTCAAGTTCCGTTGGTACGACGGTGCGGAAATGGGACAAAGCTTCCGGCTCGGCATGCAGAATATGATCCATCGTTTCGGTAGTCGTCCTACCGGAAAACGGCAGCCGTCCTGTAGACATCTCGTATAGCACCACCCCCAGGCTAAACAGGTCTGTGCGGTGGTCTATGTCAATCCCCAGCACCTGCTCGGGACTCATGTATAGCAGTGTCCCCATCACCACGCCGGGTTCCGTTTGGGTGATGGTGCTTACCGCCAACCCCTCCGGTCGCGTCACCTTCGCCAGCCCGAA